>JAHDHI010000061.1 GCA_020631395.1 Bizionia sp. | reverse complement strand
CGACATTTATTTGTCGAGGATTTTTTTTTGACCCAAACCCAAGGTAAACGGAATCACAAATACATATGAACTCCCTTCTTGTTCGATGTCATCACTGGACGCTCTCATTACCTACAACTCACCTGATGAGTCTCACATTAAATTCCATAAGGGTTGACCTTATAATAACTTTGGATAAATAGGATCTTGAGTATTGCTTTTAAACTGGAAGCGGCTACGTTGCCGAAGACTTGAGGATACTCTATTTTTTTATAAAATAGAAATGAATACACAATATATAATTAGTACTATGATTTATAGCGTTGCTGTTTCAAGTTGAAAAGATGGATTTGAAGAGAAATCGTTGAATAATTCCGAAAATATTTTTAGCTCAAATAACGGTTGCGAAATTTTGTTTTTGAGATAGATACAGGAAAAGCTATCGTTTACAAACAACGAGTTGCTGCAATTTTAAAGCAATACAATTATGAAAATGGAGTTTGAAGTATTCTTGGCTTCGCTGAAAAGAAATTACAATTTTTTAACTGTTTTGTTTTTAACAAAGACTATTATTCGTTAATGTTTTCATACGGAATAACTAACTGTACTCCATATGAAAACATAGGAGCATAAAAAAGATTTTAAAAACGTTTAGATGTTATTATTCGTTAACCCTTTTTTTAAGACCTCTTGTATGCCTTGCAAGTGCTCACTAAATGCCATCATTTGAGATAGTACTTGCGCCATTTCGTTTTTATCGCCAAACCCTTTTAATTTATTATTTTTAATAAAAACGTCTTTAATTGTTGTCCAACGATTAAGCTCTTCTGGAGATTGTTTATTTATAAGTTCTTTGTATTTAAGTAAATTGGCTTCAGCCGAGGAGGTTAAAGTTTGCGATTCACTTTCATAATGCGATAATACTAAACGCTGTAACTCTTCATCATTCATAATAGGAACAATCTTTGCAATTAATTTATTCATGTCACGATACGATCCTTGCAACTTAAATGAAGGCTCTGTGCGATATTGATCCTCCATAGCTGCCGATTTTATGTAGGCTTGATTTACTTTTATTATTGTATCTCTAACCATGATGGCTTTCTGTAAGACAGCAGTATAATCTTGTATCTCTTGCTTGGTATGGTTTCCTTTTAAATTAACCTCTTGCGTGTTATTTTCAACTTTATCTATAAGTGTATAAACATCTTCAAAATATTTACTGCTTAGTTGATGTAACACAGGATTAGATGTTAGTGAATTTTCAATTAAACTCAGCTTAAATAAATGTGCAGTATCTCCTATAATATCACCTAAATTATAAATGTCAGCACGGTTAGCTAACATATCTGGGATTTGGAATTTATCACCACTTTCTGTGTACGGATTTCCAGCCATGATAACGCAAAATTTCTTACCACGTAAATCATAAGTTTTAGGCTTGTTTTTATAAACACCTTCAATTTTTCGAGTACCGTCAGATAATGATATAAATTTCTGTAAAAACTCTGGATTGCAATGTTGAATATCGTCTAAATACAACATAACATTGTCTCCCATTTCTAAAGCTAAGTTTAGCTTTTTAAGTTCTTCTCTTGAAGCAGAGTTATTTGCAGCCATTGGATCTACAGAAGTAACTTCATGACCAATTGCTGGGCCATTTATTTTCATGAACACCAACCCTAATCGGTTAGAGATATACTCCATCAATGTTGTTTTTCCATATCCTGGAGGCGATATTAGCAATAACATTCCCATACGGTCTGTACGTTTGTTGTCGCCAATAGTACCAAGTTGTTTTGATAGGTTATCTCCAATTATTGGGAAATATACTTGGTCTATAAGTTTATTGCGAACAAAAGATGACAGCACTTTAGGCTTGAATTCTTCTAGTTTTAGTTCTTCTTTCAATTGTTCGGTAACTTCTTGCTTTGCTTCTTTGTAGGTTATGTAATTTGGGATTTCAAGTGTACAGAAATGATTCAATTCTTCAGAAAAGTCATGGTAATTCATGCTCCAGTTGCCATTGTCGATAGAGGTATGACTTCCTTTTAAATTTGTAACGCTCAATGTGTCTGAAACGTTTTTTATAACAGCATTGGAAGCAGATTCGAAGAGTAACATACAAGCTGCTTCTTCTATGTAATTTTCATTTTCATTACTGTTGGTTATGACAAATGATTGTAGCCATTGTTGTGTTATTTGTATTTTTTCGGATAACTCACTTAACTTTTCTACACTTAGTTTATAAGCTCGTAAGGAATCTTTTTTAGATAGGTATTTTATAAAGTCTTCTTTTAAATGTAAAGCGTTATTACTATTTTGAAAAGTGTTGTTGACTTGTAATTCTTTAAATATGTAATTAGCGATTTCTTCATTGCCTTTGGAAGGAAACAAACCTGTGTTATTTGCGAATTCTCTAATGACTATGGCTAATTCGTCAATGACAAAACCATAAGAAGTACTATTTGGGAACACTTTCAATACTTCTCCAGATGTTTTTATGGAAGTGTTGAATTGTGTTTGCTTCTCTTCAGAAAGGCTATGCCAAAAATATTGCGCATAAGCCCTGGTTTTTGGGGAATAGGTAAGAAGTCCCAATTCGTGATGTAGATGCACCAATGTATGTAAAATTAAACTGGCATCTAGATCATGAACCCCTTTTACATAGCCTTCGGAATATAAACTGCTGCTTTCTTTTTGGACAATGGTTAGAAGTTCTTCTTTTGATCTGTTTAGTAAATCGGTAGAGTTGTTTAGAGAGGTGAAAATTTTATAAGCCAGATAAGTGGCACGATACACCGTTTTGTTTTCTGAAACCAATTCTTGATTCCAATATTTTTGAGATTGTAAAAGGGTGTCGTTTGTTACTTCTTCATAAAAATCGGTTCCAGTTAAATGATAAAATAGCTTATCGTTTTTATAAACGATGGTCAAGTCTAATACTTGTTTGTTGACTCCAAATTTATGTTTCCCAAATTTAATGATGTTTTCACCATCTTCGTAAAGTTCTTGTTTGTCTTTTAGTTTACGTAAAGCATCTTCTTTTGCTACTTTTAATTGGGTTTGAATGGCTTCAGCTTTACCAATATCGTCAAGTTCTTTAAGTTGTTCAACAAGATTTCTAACTTTGTTGATCATTAAATCGGCAGCAAAATAACCGTTAATATCTTCTATTGAAGTAAATGTTTGTGCCTTTTTTGAAACTCCTTTTAAGATACGCTCGGAAGCCGTTTGCAATGCTACCGTTTTTTTATTTCGTTTTTCGATTAAAGCGTTTTTACGAGTGTCGAAGGCATTGTGGATTTCTTCCCGTTTTTCTATTATTTGAGTAATAAAGGTTTCGAAATCTGCGAATTTACCTTCTAATTCTTCTAGTTGAATGGATGTTTTGGTTAAAAATTCATCACATTTTTCAGGAGTATTGGCTATGTCGATGTAATTGATGATACTTTGATCTATCAATTTTAATTGAGCTATGAAATCGGCCTGGGCTTCTTTGCTTCCCAGCGATTTTATCTTGTTTTTAATACCGGCTTTCAATTGATTCAGCGTAGCAAAAATCAAAGAAATATTATCTATTATCTTGGTAGAATGCGAGGTGTCTTCAATTTCTAAATTGGAAACAATGTCAATCAACATTTCCAAATCTGCAGTGATTTGATAGACTTCTTTCTCTAAAGTTTTTGCCTTTATCACCTTTTTTATTTCAGGTAGACTTTTTTCTTTTTCATCGACACGTTTGTGGTACGGTTCCAAGGCTTTGTCGTCTAATAAAAACTGTACGCATCGTTTTGAAATTAATGTGTTTTGCTCAGCAACTTGCTCTTCTAGTTCTTGCAATAAGGATAAATTGATATAACGAATGTCTCGTAAGCTAATAACTTCGCCTCGTAAACTTCGCAATTGACTTAACAAGCCAACAAAATCGTCTATTGATTTAAAGGATGTACTTTTTATTTTTCCTAAAAGCGTCGACGATTTTTCAGTAATTGACTGAGTGTTTTTAGTCGCCTGCTTTTTTAACTGTACTACTTTTTCGAATTCTTCAATGGCTGCGTTTGCTGCTTGATTTATTTCTAGAAGAGGTTTGTTTAATTGGTATGTCTCTTCTTCAGGTAGCCAATAGTAGGTGTCGTTAATGTCTTTGGATATTTTGGCAATATCATCATAAAGACCATTGTAATTATCTTCTTTGCTTAATAATTTTATAAGTTCATGGCACTCGGCCATAGCACGTACAATGTCTTTGTTGCCTATTTTATAAAGTAAGGTGTCTTGATGCTGAGATGGCATTAAATCACCTTTTAAATAAGGTGTTTGCCAAATTTGAACAACATGATGTTTGGTTTGTTCGTTTTCGGTACGGAAATAGCATAATTCTCCATTTTTCAATACCGTAAACCCGTTGCAAATAATTGGTGTTTTAACCTCTTGTTCAATAATGTTATAAGACATTAATATATAAAGCCCACGAATGGTAGCATAAAAGATGTACAAGAAATCTTCTCCATTGGGAGAGGCTATTTTTTTCTGAAATCTAACATCGACGGCATCGTTTTCAAATAATTTATATTCTCCTGTTTGTAAATAATATCCATTGGGGAAAATAAGGCCATGGTCGCCTGGTAATTGTACCGCAGTATCTTTTATGCTGTTGATTTTTTGTACTTCTTGTAGTTTGTGATTGTAAACAAAATAACGCGGATCTTCTTGAAAGGGTTTTACCTCCAAAGCAACCAAGTTCCCTAAGTCGGCAAACTTAAACTGTCCATCGTCCAAGGTTTGATCTATGTGTAAAACGGGTTCGTCAAATATTCCTTTGCCGCTATCGGTATTGTCTTCAATTTTAATGGTTAAATCCCCTCCAACGGTTTCAACGAATATTTTATCTAAGATGGAAATATGGGGATGAGATCCGTAACGGTGCATATCTCGCGTTACTTCTTGCCATTGAAACTCATGCTGATTTGGAAATTGATATTCATGCTCACTTCTATTGTCAACATATTCAAGCACATTGCCTTTAATAAGCCACTTAAAGGTTTTTATATCGGTATTGCTTTCGCTTAATTGAAATACCATATGTAAATAATTGCCAATAATGGCAAATTTTGAAAAGATGGTATTTCTATAATATTTATAAAGATTGGTGAAATCATCAATAAAAATACTATCGTTCAATGGGTCTAAAGATAGAGTTTGAAAATGATTGTCTTTAAACTCGTAAATACTAAATACATCGGATAGTTTAATGTCTGTACGTAAACCAAAATGTACATTGTAGCCAAATATGGATATATTACCTAAAGATACAATATCACGTGCAATACAATTATTTTCCGTATTGATTCTATCGTTAGCTATCAGTTTTGTTTCAATAGTTCCAAAAACATGTTTTCTAGCATCGTTTAGTTTATGTAATTGTTCTTGTAATTGCTGTTTTTGTTTTTGCAATCTACCTTGAATAATTTCATAAGTGCCGCCATCTAATTGCTGCGAGGTATTTTGGTTGTCCATATAAGTTTTATAGCTGAATTTTGAAAAACAAGCACCTGGAAGGTACTTTGGGTGTTAAGAAAAGGCCAGGATATGTAAACCTCATAGATTTTTAAATCCATGAGGTTTTGAATGCATTATGATAATTTTTTGTCTGATAAACCTAAACCTTTGGCTAGGTTGAACAAGTTGCTAAATAAGCTTTCTTCTTCTGTTCCAGATGAGCGTTGTTTTAAATCTACCAATAAATTAGCTACTGTTAGATTTTTTATGTCCTCTGTAGAGATACCATATTTACTTGCAAACTCCTTTACTTTATCCAAAAGATTTCCTTTTACGTCGTCACTACCAAGTATGGCATCTTTAACGTCTTGAATGTTATCACTATGTTGTACTAAACGATCAATACCCTTGGCTTTGGTAATTTGTCCAATAATTTGATCGAAAAACATAGTTTCCCCACCTACGATATCGATGTTGGCAGCTTTTAAAGCATCACCGATAACTTGAGCTTGTGCATCAGCAATGTCTTTTTGTACATTGATATGTGCCAAGTCTACTTTTAATTCTTTTTCCAAACGTAGTTTGAACTCTTCATGTTCTTTACCGGCTCCATTGAGTTTTTTCATAGCTTCGGCTTTCTCTTCTATGCCTGCAGCTTCAGCTAAAGCAATTTCTTTGTTGCCGACAGCTTCTGCAAGTGCCTTTTCTTTAATGACTTCTGCTTCTGCAATTCCTTCTTCTTTAAGAGCTGTAGCTTTTGCCAATATGCCTGCAGCCTCCGCTTTGGCTTTCTTTTCAATGATATTGGCCTCTACTAGGCCTTGACGCTCATGTGCATCAGCTTTGGCATGCATCACTTGTGCTTCAGATAAACCAATGGTAGCTTCTTCTTTTGCAGTTGCTTCGGCTAATGTCTTACGAGCTTCAGCTTCTTTTTCGCTAGCTTCTTTTTGAGCTAGTGCTTCGATGTTAATTTCTTCGGCTTTTTGTTTTGCTGCTTCTTTTTGTGCTTCGGCTGCTTTAATAGTTGTAATTAATGCTTCTTCAGCGTTTGCTTCTGCAACTGTTATTTTTACTTGCTTATTACGATCGGCAGTTTTAAAAGCTTCAATGTCTTTCATGTTTTCTTGCTCTTCAACGACACCTTTTTCCAATATGACCCTATCTCGAATAACATCTTGAATGTTTTTCTTTTCAACTTCGACAACTTTTTCCTTTTCAATTTGAGCCAAGGTTACAATGCGTTCGCGCTCTGTAGCTTCTAACATACGGTCTTTTTCTACACGTTCTGTTTCTACAGCTTCTGTACGAACTTTGTTTTTTGCAGCAACAATGATTTGACGTTCCATGTTTTCTTCTGCCACTTTGACTTTTTCTTGTGTGGCAATACGTGCTGATTCCGATTTTAAACGTTCTTCCTCAGCTACTTTTAAGATTTCTGCCTCTTCTCTTGCTTTTATATTCGAGATTTCTCTTCGTTGTTGTTCTTCTTTTTCGGCAAGTTGTTTGTCTAATTCCAATATGGCTTCACGAGCTTCAACATCTTGTTTGCGTATTATTTTTTCTTCGTCACGCTTAATTAAATTGGCTTTAACATTTTGATTGGCTGTTAATTCAGTAATTTTCTTAATTCCTTCAGCATCTAAAATATTATCTGGCTTCAAGAAACTAACAGGTGTTTGCTCTAAATAGTCAATAGCGCAATCTTCTAAGGTATAACCGTTTAAATCTGTACCAATAATATCTACAATTTCATCTCTAAATTCTCTTCGAGCTTCATATAACTCCGTGAATTGGAATTTTTTACCAACCGATTTTAAAGCTTCAGAAAATTTAGCTTCAAATAATTCTTCTAACGTTGTATGGTGCGATGCTCTTTCACAACCAATGGTTTGAGCCACTTTTTTAATGTATTCTACTTCGTTGTTTACTCTAACGAAAAAGGCCACTTTAATGTCGGCACGCATATTATCTTTACAAACTAATCCATCATTACCTAAACGTTCAATTTGAATCTTTTTTACAGAAATATCCATTATTTCCACGCGATGAAAGACAGGAACGACATACATCCCTCTATCGGTCGCGACTTTAGTCCCTTTAAAACCAGTTCTAACCAAGGCTTCCCCTTGAGGTACCTTTTTGTAGAACATGGCAATGATTGCAAAATAAACAATAACTAAGAATAGAATGAGTCCAAGTCCTATCCCTAAAATTTGTGGTAAGTTATCCATAGTTTTAATTCGTGTTAATTTAGTTTTTAGTTAATATATATACCGAGGTTTTTGTTTTCGGATTTTTTCTTTTTTTTAGCCAGCGTATATTTTATTATGGTGTATAATTAAATTCTGAAATATATTTTTCAGCATAATAAAATGTCTTGTCATGACTTGGTTTAATAATTAATATGGAGTCTCTGAATTCTATTGGAAAACCTTCCAGAGATTTAATGTTGATCGATAGCGTGACACCATCTACAACAATTTCTGCAGAGCCTAATTTATTGTCTTTAATGTTGGATAGGCAAGTACCTTGTCTGCCAATGAAATCTATTGGTTCATCTCCATCTGGATTTAAGTTTATAAAGAACCCTTTAAATGGTGCCGTGATTATTTTTGTTAAAATAAGGGATGGAAGTATAACCAATAACATAAGTATAAAACCAAAGGAGTTGTCGAAGCTATGTGTAATTGTTGTACTGATTGCGGTACAAATCCACCAGATAAATATCCAACATGTGAAAGTGAACATGAAAGGAAGACCAACAAAATTGAAATAGATCAATACAATTTGCCACCATTTCAAAGGTTTACGACGTCTGCCAATGACGTCTTCTTTGTTAACTTCGGTATTGGCTATGTCGTGGAAATCTACATTGCCCCCTTCGATTCCCGAATCGATATCTATATCGGCATCTACATCTATGTCTAAATCGAAATCAATACCAGAAATCATGGTTATTAGCCAATAGGCAATGAGAAGAATAACAAGTATGGTTAATGTAATGTTAACACTGGAAAATAATATGTCGGTTAGTGAAGTCAATATTATGCTTGTTTATTGTTTTTATTTAGTTTCAATTGTTCTTTAAGTTTTGCTAAATCATTTTCTGCTGTACTCTCGACACTATTGATGGCCTTGTCTATTTGGTCGTCTGTATTTACATTGTTGTTGGCAATATCTCCATAAGCTTCGGATAATGCTTCTTCTTGAGAGACTTTGTCTTTCATTCGTTCAAGCATTGAAACCGTACCAGAACTATCTAATTCTGCCATTTGTTTGTTTAGATTTTTAGTTGCTTTGGATACTTTAACGCGAGCTTTCAATGTTTTTAGTTCATTTTCCCATTTCTGAATGTTGGTTTTGATGTCTTTGACATTCTTTTCTAATTGAGAGACCGAGTTACTTAATTTATTTACTTCATTTTTATGTAAATCGGATTGCTTGTTGGCTTCCTCTTTTTTTATTAAAGCTTCTTTTGCCAATCTGTCTGCCTCTGTCGCTTCTAAGTTGCCTTTTTCTGCTTTTTGTAAGATGAGCATCGCTTTTTGATGGTAATCACCTGCTGTGGTAGCAGTGTTTTCCATATCGTTTTTAGCGCGTATGGCCAAAGCTTTTACTTGCGCTAGTGATTCTATGCTTTTTTCAAGGTCATTGCGTAAATCTCTAATGCCTTGTTCGGTCATTTTAATGGGATCTTCCATTTTATCTATGGCCGAATTTGTTTCGGACTGACCTATCTTAAATAGTCTTCTAAAAATATTCATAATTTGTTTCTTTAATATTTTGAAAAATTAATTATTTGCTCTGAGTATTCGCTTAATAATAATCCGAGCGAATTTAAACTTCCTTCCAATTCATTTAAATCCAAGTTTTCCAATTGTAAGGTGTCTCTAAAAATAACACGCTCATAGGTTTCATCTAAAACAAAAGCACCATGGATAATGTCGCGATTCTTTTTTAGTAAATGTTTGAAGATTTCTTCACTAGGTTGGTTTATTTTAAAAATGAATTGCTCGATGATTAATATAGGAGAAGCAATACCAATGATTAAGTTTTTTATGCCAAAACTTTCTTTCTCGATAACAATGATACCTTCATTGATATCTTCTTTTACAATATTTACATTTAGTTCCAATAAAAAGTTTTTTGTCTTTAAATAGTAGTTATTCATTAGCGAGAGATTAATGGTTTTTACAGCTGTAAATTTAAATTAATATTACAAGAATAGTTGTAATATCAAGTAGGGAATGTATAATATAATTGTTATCATAATATTGATTTTTTTCTTGTGAGATGATTTTTTTATTGAATTATCTAAAAATGTTAGCATAATTCAAAAGTATTAGCTAATATTGTTAGTGTAAAGATACGATTTATTTCTTTATTTGCAAATAAAATTAGCAATTTATGTCTTTTTTTGGAAAAAATATTAAAAAAATTAGAGGGGTAAAAGGTTTGAGTCAACAAGCTTTTGCTGAGATTTTTGGACTTAAGCGCGCTACATTAGGGGCTTACGAGGAAGGTAGGAGTGAGCCGAAGATCGAAACGATTATTAAAATTGCTAATTATTTTAGCATATCTATAGATGCTATGCTAACGTCGGAATTAACTGTAAATGAGCTTTTGCGCTTCAAAGAGGATTTAACCATTGCCAATGAAACTTTGGTAAGAGAGCAATTTGCAATTATTCCATGCATTACAGAACAAAACTCGAAGGACTACATTAAACACTTTAATAAAGAGAATTTCATTAAAGACATGCCTAAAGTGCATTTACCTATTAATACAGAAAAGCAATTTAGAGCTTTTACAGTTGCTAATCTGGAAATGACCAGTCATGATAAGGGGTTTTTTCCAAAAGACATCGTGATTGGAGAATTTGTACCTAAAAATGTAATTAAGAAGTTGAATAACGGAACTATTGTCTTGGTTTTGGTAAAGAACGAATTAATATTACGAAGTCTATATGTAACGAAAAACGAAATGGTTTTACGTGCAGATCATAAAAATATAGAAGATAAGATTTATGATTTAAAGGATGTTGATGAATTGTGGCGCATACGCTATACTTTTTTTAAACGTTTGCCTGAGTTTAATGATTTGTTAGAAGAGAAATTATTATTCTTGGAACAAGAATTTGTGAAATTGAAAAACAGGATGTAATAATCTATTTGCTCCAGTTTTGACTATTGAGGAGCAAGTATAATTGCAAATGCTCTTTTTGTAATTTCATTGTTTTATAGTTGTCAATTAAAGCTAAGGAACATCTATTTTTGTTATGTAGTATTCCATATCTCTTGTATTTGTAGGCAAGTACGATGGATGCCTGTTGTCTTGGATGCGGATTTTATAGTCTTTTAATGAAAACCACAATATTTTAAAGTTTTCTCTATAAAAAAAGTGAGTTTTCAGGGTGTTTTTTTATATTCATAACTTACAAATGAAGTCAATTTTTACATGTTGGTAAACAAAGAATTAGAGCTAGCTTGGAGTTTTATAAACAATACGGGAAGAAACGTATTTTTAACAGGTAAGGCAGGTACAGGGAAAACCACTTTTCTGCATAGGCTAAAAATGGAGTCCTTAAAGCGAATGGTTGTTGTTGCTCCTACTGGAGTAGCTGCAATTAATGCAAAAGGAGTAACGATACATTCGTTTTTTCAGATGCCTTTTGGACCGATTTTGCCTAATGAGGATTTAGGGAGTTCCAAAGGTTTCAATAGAAAGTTCAATAAAACTAAAATCAACATCATTAAATCGATGGACCTATTGGTTATCGATGAAATAAGTATGGTTCGTGCCGATCTATTGGATGGAATAGATAAGACATTGCGCCGTTTTAGAAATAAAGACAAGGTGTTTGGAGGTGTCCAGTTGTTGATGATTGGAGATTTACAACAATTATCGCCGGTAATTAAAGAGGATGAATGGCACTTGCTCAAACCATTTTATAAAAATGCTTTTTTCTTTAGCAGTTATGCATACCAAGAATGCCATGCGATCACCGTGGAGTTGAAGCATATTTTTAGACAAGACAACCCGAAGTTCATAAAAATTTTAAACGAAATTAGAACCAATACGTTGTCTGATGCATCTGCCAATGAACTAAATAAGCGCTACAAACCCAATTTTGTAGCCAACGAAGAAGATGGGTATATCTCGTTGACAACACATAACAATAGAGCTGAGCATACCAATAATGCAGAGTTGGATAAGCTAACATCCAAAGCGCAAAAATATAAAGCAAGTATAGAAGGTAAGTTTCCTGAATACGCTTATCCCAATAAAGAAGAACTAGTTTTAAAAGTTGGTGCACAAGTGATGTTTGTTAAAAACGATAGTTCAACCGAGAAACGCTATTTCAATGGAAAGATTGGTAAAGTTATTTTGTTGGACAAGGAGGAGGTGGTCGTGAAATGTCCAGACGACGACTTTAATATTGTTACCACGCCTGAAGAATGGGAGAACATCAATTACACGGTAAACCCAGAAACAAAAGAAATCATTGAAGATAAAATTGGTTCATACAAGCAGATGCCATTGCGATTGGCTTGGTCGATCACCATACATAAAAGTCAAGGACTTACTTTTGAAAAGGCCATTATCGATGCACAAGGAGCTTTTGCACACGGGCAAACGTACGTAGCCCTGAGCCGATGTAAGTCGTTGGAAGGTTTGGTTTTGAAGAGTAAAATAAATTCCAGTCACATTATTAGCGACAGCAATGTGTTGTCGTTTACAAAACAGGCGGAAGACAATCAGCCAGACGCTGCAGACTTACAAAAATCGGAAAGGGAATTTCAGCTTAATTTAATAGCGGAGCTGTTCGACTTTTTTAAGTTTTTATATCCAGTGAGACGCTTATTGGATATTTATTATAAAAATAGAGGAAGTATAGAAGGGAATGTGGAAGCGCCTTTAGTAACAATTAAAGAGGGCGTGACCAATTTATTAAAAGTCGGGACTAATTTTAAATCTCAAATAAATAATTTAATCATCGAGACTAAAGAAGTGCCGGAATCTAGTACTATTATTAATGAACGTTTTATAAAGGCGATTACCTACTTTAAAACACAAACCGAACAACATGTTAGCTTGCCTTTTAAAACGTTGAGTTTTACAACCGATAATAAAGCCGTTGAAAAAGATGTCAATAAGCAGTTAGATGATTTTGAAGAACAATTGGCTGCCAAGAGCTTGTATTTCAATGGGCTGGAATCAGGGTTTGATGCGAAATCGTTTTTGGAATTGAGAGCCAAGACTGTCTTCCTAGCCAAGGAAAAACCAAAGAAATCCAGGAAATCGGTTATTGACGGGACAACAAATGTGGAGTTGTTTGAATTGTTGAGAGTGCTAAGAAACGAGATTGCTCAAGAAAAAGACTTGATACACTACCAAGTATTTACACAAAAAGCTCTGTACGAAATCTGCGAAACCTTACCAACCAATAAAAAAGAGCTACAAGCTGTAAACGGTATGGGAAAGGTAAGAGTTGAAAAATATGGTAACGAGATTTTAAAGGTTATTATAGATTATTGTGATGAAAATGACATTGAAACATCGAATGATATGGATGTTTTTGAAGCTGAGAAACCAAAGAGAAAAAGAGGGGATTCCAAAAAGGAATCCTTGGAATTGTTCAAAGCTGGTAAGAGCATTGATGAGATAGCCAATGAAAGGGAGTTGAACCAAGCAACCATTATTGGTCATCTGGCAAGTTTCATTCCTTCTGGAGAAGTGAAAATAACAGATTTGATTTCTGAAAGCCATTACAAAGAATTAAAAGAACTTATTCCCAAACATAAATTTGAAAACATTTCCGATTTAAAACATCAAATAGATGAAAAGTTCTCTTATGGAGAGTTACGATTGGTTTTGGATGATTTAAACAATAAACAAAAATGACTTTAAAAGTTAATTTTTTTAAAGTCATTTTACAATATGTTTAGATAAAGTCTAACCTCTGATTACGCCTCTTGAAATCACTATTTTCTGAATTTCTGAAGTTCCTTCATAGATTTGTGTGATCTTTGCATCGCGCATCAAGCGTTCAACATGATATTCTTTTACGAAACCATTTCCACCATGAATCTGTACAGCTTCAACAGTGTGTTCCATTGCTACTTTGGAAGCATATAGTTTTGCCATGGCACTGGACATGTCATAGTTGTTGCCTTGATCTTTGTCCCAAGCTGCTTTCATTACCAAATGACGTGCAGCAGTAATTTCCGTATACATGTCTGCCAACTTGAAGGCAATGGCTTGATGGTTGCAAATTTCCGTTCCAAAGGCTTTGCGTTCCTTGGAGTATTTAAGAGCCAATTCGTATGCGCCTTGAGCAATTCCCAAAGCTTGAGAAGCAATACCAATGCGCCCCCCAGACAATGTCTTCATAGCAAATTTGAAACCGAAACCATCTTCTCCGATTCTGTTTTCCTTTGGTACTTTCACATCATTGAACTGTAGTGTATGCGTATCACTACCACGAATTCCCAATTTATCTTCTTTTGGCCCCACATCAAAACCAGGTGTGCCTTTCTCTACGATGAAGGCATTGATACCTTTGTGACCTTTGTCTTTGTCGGTTTGGGCGATTACCAAATACACATCGGCTCTACCTCCACTTGTAATCCAGTTCTTTGTTCCATTGATTACATAGTGATCTCCTTTGTCTATGGCCGTGGTTCTTTGCGATGTCGCGTCACTACCAGCTTCTGGTTCGCTCAAGCAAAATGCACCGACAAATTCACCAGTAGCCAATTTTGTCAAATACTTTTGTTTTTGATCTTCATTGCCGTAAGCTTCCAATCCATAGCATACCAATGAGTTGTTTACGGATACTATTACAGAAGCAGAAGCGTCAATTTTAGAAAGCTCTTCCATAATCAGAACATAAGAAGTAGCGTCCATTCCACTTCCTCCATATTTAGGATCTACCATAATCCCCATAAAACCTAAATCCCCCATCTTACGAACAAGTTCTTGAGGAAACGTTTGTTTCTCGTCTCGTTCTATGACTCCTGGCAATAATTCGGTTTGTGCAAAATCACGAGCTGCGTCGCGTATCATTAAATGTTCTTCTGTAAGGCTAAAATCCATAGGTTGGTAATTATTGATTTGATAAAATAAGAGTGCAAAGATAGTTTTTTATTAGTTTTTTTTCAATAGATATTCCTATTTTTACTTTATATGATAAAGAATGAGTATAAAGTTATAGGTGTGATGTCTGGAACTTCACTGGATGGAATTGATTTGGCATTGGTTACTTTCAATTACGACGGCCAATGGGCTTTCAATATAAATGAAGCAGTAACAGTTCCTTATTCCAAAGAATGGTTGATTGAATTGAAAAATTTGATAAATCATTCAAAAGAAACATTATATGAAATAGATGAGAGGTACACAAAATATCTAGCGAACATTGTTGGAAGTTTCATTGCTGACAACAGTATTGAAAACATAGATGCCATTTGTTCTCATGGTCATACTGCCTTGCATCAACCAGAAAACGAACTTACCTATCAAATAGGCAATCTACCAAAATTGGCAGAACTATTGAAACGAACGGTAGTTTGTGATTTTAGGGCTCAAGATGTTGAATTCAAAGGACAAGGAGCCCCTTTGGTCCCCATTGGAGATCAACTGTTGTTTGAAGAATACGAGTACTGCATCAATCTCGGTGGTTTTGCGAATGTATCCACTACTATTGATTCCAAACGGATTGCATTCGATATTTGTCCAATGAACATCGTTTTGAACAAATATGTCTCGACCTTGGGATTGACTTATGATGACAAAGGAAGAATAGCTTCGCAAGGGATGGTACATTTGAAGTTGTTGGGGAAACTGAATGCACTTCAGTTTTACAAGCAAACCTTTCCAAAGTCTTTAGGTTTGGAATGGGTAAACGAAGTAATCTTTCCTTTAATAGATGGTTTTAATCTCCCTATAAAGGATGTATTGAGAACGTTCGTAGAGCATATTGCAATTCAAATTTCCAATGTCATCAATGAAAAGGAAAATGCTTCAACGTTAATGACTGGAGGAGGTGTTTACAATGATTTTTTAATGAAAAGGGTAGAAGCATTGAGCAACAATGAAATAATAATACCGACAAAAGACATCATTGAGTTCAAAGAAGCTTTGATTTTTGGTTTTTTGGGGATATTGAAATTGAGAGGGGAAAATAATTGTTTGAGTAGTGTGACTGGAGCTACCAAAGATCACTCTTCGGGGAAAGTTTTTTCCTTTAATATTTGATGTTTACTTATTTAATTATATTTTGTACGATAAGAATTAAGTTTTAATCAATTAATTAAAATCAAAACAAATAAAAGAATGAAACAATTTGTACTATTATTGTCATTATTGATATCAACAGCCAGTTTTTCTCAGATTGATGAGAATTGGGAAGATGTATCAGAAAAACTACCCGGCTATGTCATTACGAACAAAGGAGAAAAGATAGAAGGATACTTAAAGCGTTTTTTAAAAATTAAAAGCCAACGAAAAGTCAAATTCTTCAAAACTTTGGACAGCAAGCCTGTCGTATACGATGCCAAGCAGTTAAAGGCATACAAGATTGCGGATGATTATTACGAGTCTCATCCTTATGAGGGATTAAGTGGAAAAACCAAAGTTTTCCTATTAATGACGGTAAAAGGGAAAATCAAACTTTTCAATTATTATATAAGAGTAGAGGACAATCAAGGAAAGGAATTGACTCTATCCAAAAAAGGAAATAAGGAAGTGTCTTTGGATTTTGATGGATCCAAAGTGGAAACCGAGGTTCTAGCTGTTAAGGATGGAAAGGAATATTTGAAATTTGCGTCCCCCAAGCTAATGTTCAGCTTTAAAAAAGTAATGAGCAAGTATGTCGCCGATTATCCTGAATTGGCAAAAAAAATCAAAGAAAAGAAGAAAGGTTATAAAATACTCTCAATTTTAAAAATTGTGAACGAGTACAATGAACATTTTGTAAACTAAGGTTTATGAAGTCCATATTTTTTACCATTCTCACAATGATGTGCATTGCGAATGTACAAGCCCAAAAGGCTGATTTCGAATGGTCAGAATTACAAAGAAATGACAATGTCGGGTTGAAAGACCCGACATTGGTTTTTCCATCCCAATCAGGTTTTACGACATATAGTGTCGAAGAATTGGGAACAAGAGCCTTTGCGCCAAAAATAATCCATATCACCAAATTTGATGCTTTTGGCAAAAGTATTTCGACCATGGATTTTGCTTTGCCAAAAAGACAATTAAAAGATGCCACTCTATTAAAAGTCATAGAAGGGAAGGGCAAACTGTATGTGTTTTCATATGTCGCTGTAAAGAAGGACAGAAAAAACATATTATATGCCCAGATCTACGACAATGTTGTTGGAGCCATTTCAGAAATAAAAGAAGTATTCGAGCTTCCAATCGAAAAAGTGAATGCCTCTGGTTTTTTTCAAGTAGAAATGTCCCAAGACAAAAACACATTGGCTGTTTTGATAAATACTCCTTTTGCAAAGAAGACCAAAGAGCAAATCGAGGTTTTGATTATGGATGCAGATCTAAAGACGGTTTCCAATTCAAAGCATACACTATCTTTTGATAGCAGTAGAGCATACAGAGAGGAACTTTTTGTGGAAAACGACAGAACAGTAACAATCGTCAAAAAGACTAATGTTTTCAAGAAGGAACCAATTACATCCCTAATTACATTGAAAAACAGTGAAATAGAGGGGCAGATAGTTTCAGAAAAAGGGTTTTACGTTTCAGACAACAAAGTTATTTCGTTGAATGGCAAGCAATACCTTGTTGGTTTCGCAACTGATAATGCAAAACCAACAATCTCCATGGGAGGAGCCAAGGATAAGAGTTTTTTCATCTACGGTATTTCGGAGAAAAAACTAATCAAGAATCAAAACTGGAATGCAGACATAGTAAAAAGAATCCTTGGAAAAGGTTTTATCGATTTAAAAGTCAAAGATGTATTGATTCAAGATAGCGACATCTATTTAATAGGTGATTGCCTTTCTAGGAGTAGCAAGGCCATAGAAGGGGCCAACTTTGAATATAATTATACATATGATAACGGACCAGGTGTAGTTGTAAAATTAAATGTAGAAGGAGAAGTAGCTTACGATAGGCTTATCAAATATGGAGAGAAGTATTTGAACGATATGCAACGCTTGGGGTCTTTCTATCCATTTTTGAATGATGGGAAATTATTGATTCTTGCAAATGAGAAGGAATCGGTGTTGAAAGACAAGAAGATTGTAATGGGTTACGACAAGATTAATGCAAAAGCAATCGTATTGAATACTTTTGATGATTCTGGGGAAATGAAAACTGTTGCTTTCTGGAATAGCAAAGTAGGAGGCAAGGATGATGTGGTAGCTTTTGCCCCAGCCAAGACCATAAAGTTGGAGAACAATGCCTTTTACATCTATGCTTATGGTAACAAGTACCAATCATTTGGAAAAATAACTATACGATAAGTTAATAGTTAGATAAATTTAACAATAAAAATGGCTTTACTTTTTAAAGCCATTTTTAGTTTTTTATATTTGTTGCAAACTAACAAAATAAAAAACTTTCACATATGAATCAGCTTTAGCTTCACTTTGATAGAATTTCCGGCATATAAATTATTAAAGTTAAAGAAGAATCAATACAGCATTAATGAAAGAATTATTAAAAAAGTACGAAAATAAAGAACCAGAAATCATATTTAATTGGAAAGACGCAGAAACGGAAGCAGAAGGCTGGACGGTAATAAACTCCCTTAGAGGAGGAGCCGCAGGCGGAGGGACGAGAATGCGAAAAGGATTGGATGTGAATGAGGTATTGTCTTTGGCAAAGACGATGGAAGTTAAATTCACAGTTTCTGGCCCAGCAATTGGAGGCGCTAAATCCGGAATTAACTTCGACCCGAAAGACCCAAGGAAGAAGGGTGTCTTGGAGCGTTGGTACAAAGCCGTTTCCCCGTTGCTCAAAAGTTATTATGGTACAGGAGGAGATTTGAACGTGGATGAAATTCATGAAGTAATACCCATTACTGAAGAATCGGGCGTTTGGCATCCACAAGAAGGCGTTTTCAATGGACACTTCAAACCAACTGAAGCCGACAAGATCAATAGAATTGGTCAATTGCGGCAAGGTGTGATAAAAGTAATTGAGAATGCAGCTTTTTCTCCAGATGTGGAAAGAAAGTATACGATAGCAGACATGATCACAGGTTACGGAGTAGCCGAAGCAGTAAAGAGTTATTATGAAACCTATGGAGGAAGCGTAGTTGGGAAACGAGCCATTGTCCAAGGATTTGGAAACGTAGGATCTGCAGCTGCTTATTACTTGGCACAGATGGGGGCAAAAGTAGTGGGAATCATAGATATCTCAGGAGGTGTAATCAACGAAGGAGGATTTTCCTTTGAAGAAGTCACCAATTTCTTTTTGACTAAGAAAGGAAATACGTTGGCAACGGACAATATGATTCCGTTTGCAGAAATGAACGAGAGGATATGGTCTTTGGAAACTGAGATTTTTGCACCATGTGCGGCTTCGAGATTGATAACCCAAAATCAAATAGATCAATTGATAGAAACAGGATTGGAAGTCATATCTTGTGGAGCAAATGTTCCATTTGCAGACAAGGAGATCTTTTTTGGTTCAATAATGGAACATACGGATGAACGCGTTAGCTTAATCCCAGATTTTATTTCAAATTGTGGAATGGCTAGGGTATTTGCCTACTTTATGGAACGTAAGGTGCAAATGACGGACGAGGCTATTTTCCACGACACATCAAATATTATAAAACAGGCAATTCAAAACGTTTACGATAGAAGTTCCAGCAAAACGGAAATAAGCAAGACGGCTTTTGAAATCGCATTAAAACAACTCGTATAGAATAGAATGGAAGCAGTCATAATTTTAGTATTCGTATTTGGCTATTTAGCAATTACATTAGAACATAATATAAAAATAGATAAGCTTATTCCTGCTTTGGTCATGATGGCCATAAGTTGGGCTTTGATTTCTTTGGGAATAGATTCGTTTTCGCAATGGTTCGATTCTGCAAAGCATGGATTGGTCGATGGTTATACGGCACTGGATCACGAAAGCAAAATGCATCTTATGGAAGAGACATTGTTGCATCACCTAGGGAAGACAGCTGAAATATTGGTGTTTTTGTTGGGAGCTATGACCATAGTTGAAATCATAGACTATTTTGATGGTTTTTCAACGATAAAGAGTTTCATACGTACTAAAAAGAAATCCAAAATACTCTGGATTTTCTGCATATTGGCATTTGTCCTATCCGCAATCATAGATAACCTAACCGCTACGATAGTATTGATATCCATCCTTCAAAAGATCGTAAAAGATAGAAACGTACGTATCTGGTATGCAGGATTAATTATCATCGCTGCCAACGCAGGTGGAGCATTTTCTCCAATAGGTGACGTCACGACCACGATGCTTTGGATTGGAAACAAAGTGTCTACAGGACACCTGTTCGGGTATCTATTCTTACCATCATTGATATGTATGATAGTACCAGCTACCATTGCATCATTTCTACCAGCATTCAGAGGCGAGTTGGAAATAGAAGCAGCAGAGGAAAAGTCGAAAAGTAGATTTAGTGGCACAATGTTGTATTTAGGGTTGGGAGCGATTGTATTCGTACCAATTTTTAAAGTGGTAACCCACCTACCTCCATATGTGGGAATGATGCTATCTTTGGGAGTTGTTGCCATCTTTGCAGAAATATACAGTTCTTCGAAATTTAGTATGACAGAATTGGATGGAGAAGAAAGTGATGCACATGCACACCACAGCCCAGTGCACCATTCATTGTCAAAGATAGAATTGCCAAGCATATTGTTTTTCTTGGGGATTTTGATGGCTGTGGCTGCCTTGGAATCTCTAGGGACTCTATTTGGTTTTGCTTCGACATTAAAAGAGTCTGTCCCTATGATTGGAACAGAAATGGCAGGAACACAAGTGTCGGATTTGGTTGTGTTGCTATTGGGTATTGGGTCTGCCGTGATAGACAACGTACCTTTGGTCGCAGCCAGTTTGGGAATGTTCACAGAAGCATTGGATGATCAGTTATGGCATTTCATAGCCTATTCGGCTGGAACGGGAGGAAGTATGTTAATCATAGGTTCGGCTGCTGGAGTCGTAGCAATGGGAATGGAAAAAATAGATTTTTTCTGGTACCTGAAAAAAATCTCGTGGTTGGCCTTGTCAGGCTTCTTGGCAGGAGCCTTGGTGTTCCTGTTCACAAGAACTCTATTCTAATATACGCAACAGAAAAAAATAACGTTATACCATTATCAAAATAAAAACTATGTTAAATACATTATTGCAAGATACGGCACAAGATGCAGAAGCCTTAGTAGATGGAGAGTCAGTAGAAAAGACACTATCCATCATAGAATTGATAACCAGCAGCGGTACGGCAGGTATCGTGATCATAGCCGTTCTCGGATTGCTATTGGTCATGGCCACATACATTTACTTCGAGCGTCTCTTTGCCATAAAGGAAGCAGCCAAGGTGGATTCCAATTTCATGAATCAAATCAAGGACTATGTCAGCAATGGCAAGGTGGATTCTGCACAAGATCTCTGTTCTCAGGCAGATTCTCCGGTATCGAGGCTAATAAGCAAAGGTATTTCCAGAATAGGAAAACCATTGGAAGACATCAATACGGCGATTGAAAATGCAGGAAGGTTGGAAGTCTATGGGTTGGAAAAGAATGTAAGTGTATTGGCGACCATTTCCGGAGCAGCACCAATGATTGGTTTCTTGGGAACTGTAATAGGTATGATCATCTCGATATTCGAGATAGCGAACTCAGGAGGATCCATAGACATAAAGACCTTGGCAGATGGACTATATACGGCAATGACGACGACGGTAGGAGGTCTGGTGGTAGGTATCGTAGCCTACATTGCCTACAATCACTTGGTGGTAAAGACAGATAAGGTAGTCTATCAAATGGAAGCCAACTCATTGGATTTCTTGGACTTGCTAAACGAACCAATATAGTATGAATTTAAGAGGAAGAAACAAAGTAACGCCAGAATTCAACATGTCCTCCATGACGGACATCGTATTTTTGCTACTTATCTTTTTTATGATAGCGTCCACCTTGGTATCTGCAGAGGCAATAGACTTATTGTTGCCCAAGTCGTCAAGCAAGACCACTCAAACAAAAAATGTATCGGTAAGTGTAAACAAGGAGCATCAGTATTTTGTAAATATGAAGCAAGTATCAAAAAACAACTTGGAGGCCGAGGTTTTATCGAAGGTTGGTTCTTCGAGTTCACCAACGATAACCATCAGGTCGGATCAAGATGTTGAGATGAAACACGTGGTTTTCATAATGGATATTGCCAATAGAAACAAAATAAAGTCTACATTAGCAGTAAAATCACAATAAAACTATGTAAATGAAATATTTAGAGACCAAACACGAGCGTAATTCGGCAAAGATAACTGCATTGCTTTTATTTATTTTACTGTTATTGTTATTTGTGGTTGGTCCTCCATATTTAGATACGCCTGAAGAATATGGCGTAGCAATAAACTTTGGAAATCCAAGTGAGATAAGTAACGATACCCAACCAGATGAATCATCTAGAGCAGATGCAGATGAGATCGCTGATGAAATTGAAGAAGCCGAAGCCGAAGAAATCATTGAAGAAGATACAGCCGAAGAACTTGTAGAAGAGGAGATTGTCGAAGAAGAGACGACTGAAGAAGTCGTTGAAGAAGAAGCCGTTGAAGAAACGGTTGAGGAAGTCGCAGAAGAAGATCCCGCTGAAGTAGCTGAAAGAGAAGCCGAAGCTAGAGCTGAAGAACTCTTGGCACAACAAGAGGAAGAAGCGTTAAAAATAAAACAAGCCAATGAAGCTAAAGAAGCAAAGGAAGAGGCCGAAAGAGTAGCCAAAGCCAAAGCTGAAAAAGAAGCCAAAGAGGCTAAGGAGGCAAAGGAGAGATCTGAAAAAGAAGCCAAACTAAAGGCTGAAAAAGCTGCAAAGGCAAAAGCAGATAAACTAGCAGAAGAAGCAAGGAAAAAGGCTTCAAAATTGGCTGCAGAGCGAAAAGCCGCCAAAGCAAAGGCAAAAGCAGAAGCAGATGCCAAGGCAGCTGCAGATCGAGATGCAAAGGCAAAAGCCGCCGCCGCAGCAGCAGCAAAACAAAAAGAAGGAGGAAGTGGAAGCTCCGAAGTTTCCTTTGCTCTCATAGAGAACGTACCGATCTATCCAGGTTGCGAAGGAGGAGATAACAATGCAAAGAAAAAATGCATGAGTGCCAAAATCAAAAAATTCGTTGGTGAAAAGTTCGATAAGGAATTAGCCTCAGACTTAGGGTTGACGGGAATTCAAGACATCAAGATTTACTTTAAGATAAATAGCAAAGGAGACATTGTGGACATTAGGGCAAAAGCGCCAAATCCCAAATTGGCAGCAGAAGCCAAACGTGTCGCGAGATTGTTGCCTAAGATGAAACCCGGCAGACAACAAGGAAAGGCTGTTACCGTACCTTATTACTTGCCTGTTAAGATTCAAGCTGGAAATTAACATTTCGCATCCGTATTTTATGATGTGGTTAAAACCTTGAAACAAAGTTGTTTTCCCATTCACAAGAACCCAATTCTAATTATACTCAACAGAAAAAAATAACGTTATACTATTATCAAAATAAAAACTATGTTAAATACATTATTGCAAGATACGGCACAAGATGCAGAAGCCTTAGTAGATGGAGAGTCAGTAGAAAAGACACTATCCATCATAGAATTGATAACCAGCAGCGGTACGGCAGGTATCGTGATCATAGCCGTTCTCGGATTGCTATTGGTCATGGCCACATACATTTACTTCGAGCGTCTCTTTGCCATAAAGGAAGCAGCCAAGGTGGATTCCAATTTCATGAATCAAATCAAGGACTATGTCAGCAATGGCAAGGTGGATTCTGCACAAGATCTCTGTTCTCAGGCAGATTCTCCGGTATCGAGGCTAATAAGCAAAGGTATTTCCAGAATAGGAAAACCATTGGAAGACATCAATACGGCGATTGAAAATGCAGGAAGGTTGGAAGTCTATGGGTTGGAAAAGAATGTAAGTGTATTGGCGACCATTTCCGGAGCAGCACCAATGATTGGTTTCTTGGGAACTGTAATAGGTATGATCATCTCGATATTCGAGATAGCGAACTCAGGAGGATCCATAGACATAAAGACCTTGGCAGATGGACTATATACGGCAATGACGACGACGGTAGGAGGTCTGGTGGTAGGTATCGTAGCCTACATTGCCTACAATCACTTGGTGGTAAAGACAGATAAGGTAGTCTATCAAATGGAAGCCAACTCATTGGATTTCTTGGACTTGCTAAACGAACCAATATAGTATGAATTTAAGAGGAAGAAACAAAGTAACGCCAGAATTCAACATGTCCTCCATGACGGACATCGTATTTTTGCTACTTATCTTTTTTATGATAGCGTCCACCTTGGTATCTGCAGAGGCAATAGACTTATTGTTGCCCAAGTCGTCAAGCAAGACCACTCAAACTAAAAGTGTATCTGTAAGCGTAAACAAGGAGAACCAGTATTTTGTGAATATGAAGCAAGTATCAAAAAACAGTTTGGAGGCCGAGGTTTTATCGAAGGTTGGCTCTTCGAGTTCACCAACGATAACCATCAGGTCGGATCAGGATGTTGAGATGAAACATGTGGTTTTCATAATGGATATTGCCAATAGAAACAAAATAAAGTCTACCCTGGCAGTTAAAGCGCAGTGATGAAAGCAAGAAAGACATCGATTTACCTTGTGTGTTTTCGATTGTAATTTTTCGATGTTTTTATGCTGAAACCATTCGATTTCAATTAAAAATTGGAGAATGGCATGGATTTGGTAGTATCTATACCGAAATCGAAAACATCAAAGTCTTCAAAAGTAGTAATTGAAGACAATGGAACTATTCAATTGGCAATAAAATCATAAATAAGGATAGTTTAGAGATAGAAAACATTAACTTTATAGTATAGAGACATTAATTTTGAAATCACGAGAAGATGTGGAAATGAAAGACATCGTCTTTGTAATGGACATAGTAAATAGGAACAGATAAAATCCAGATTGGCTATCAAGATACAGTAATAAAAGGGGGGAGAGATGAAATATTTAGAAACCAAACACGAACGAAATTCGGCTAAGATAACAACGTTGTTGTTGTTGATATTGCTGTTGTTGTTATTTGTAATAGGCCCTCCCTACTTAGATCCTCCACCAGAATATGGTGTTGCAGTCAATTTTGGCAATTCCAATGTCGGTAGTGGAGATGTTCAGCCAGACAAACCTGTTAAATCCGAGGATGTAAACATAAACAAGACACCGGAGGAAGCTCAATCTGAGCCAGAAGAAACACAGCCGGAAGATGTAGCACCTAAAGAAGCTGCGGAAGATGTCATAACACAAGATTCAGAAGAAGCAATAGCCATAAAAAAGAAAAAAGAGGAACAAGAAGCCAAGAAAAAGGCTAAAGCAGAAGCCGATAGGATAGCAAAGGCAAAGGCTGCGGCAGAAGCAAAAAAGAAAAAACAGGAAGCCGATAAAAAAGCGAAATTGGATGCCATGATGGGAGGACTCAACAATTCGGATGGGGAGTCATCTGGAGGAGAAGGGGACGACAGCCAAGCCGGAGACAAGGGGCAGTTGGATGGAAATCCTTATGCACCTAGTTATTTTGGAGCTCCGGGAACAGGAAATGGAGGAGTCGGCTATGGATTGAATGGTAGAGGGAAACCAACAAGAAAAGAAATAAAACCTGAATGCCAAGAAGAAGGTCGGGTAGTAGTCGAGATACATGTAAATAGAGCAGGAAAGGTCATAAAAGCCATTCCAGGCAAAAAAGGAACTACTGGAGATGCTTGTTTGTTCGAGGCAGCAAAAAAAACAGCTCTATCGCATAAATGGCCAGCAGATTCTAAAGCACCTACAAAGCAAATAGGATTTGTAAAGATTGATTTTACCGTAGGACAATAATGACAATGACATATCAAGAGACCTTAAATTGGATGTTTTCCCAGCTTCCAATGTATCAAAGGCAAGGTAAAGCAGCATTCAAGAAGGATTTATCCAATACTATTTTACTTGCAAATCACTTAAAAAATCCAGAAACCAAGTTTAAAACGGTACATGTCGCTGGAACCAATGGAAAAGGTTCTACCAGTCATATGTTGGCATCTGTCTTGCAAGAGGCAGGGTATAAAGTAGGTTTGTACACATCACCTCATTTAAAAGATTTCAGAGAACGAATAAAAATTAATGGAGTAGAAGTCAGCAAACAATTCGTAATGGGCTTCATAAGGCATAACAAGACTTTTTTTGAATGTAACAACGTATCGTTTTTTGAAATGACGGTAGGTATGGCTTTCGACTATTTTGCCAAGCAAGAGGTAGACGTCGCGATTGTCGAAGTAGGTCTTGGAGGCCGATTGGATTCAACGAACATAATTATCCCTGAGGTTTCAGTCATAACGAACATAGGGTTGGACCATACCCAGTTTCTTGGGAATACTTTGGAAGCGATAGCATCGGAGAAAGGAGGTGTGATCAAAGCTGGCATTCCAGTCGTTGTCGGGGAAACTCATCCCAAAACGGCTCCCATATTCAAGGCCTTGGCAAAAAATCACAATGCGAAAATCACTTTTGCGGATCAAGTGGAAACCAAGACATATGCAAGCGACCTAATTGGAAGCTATCAATCCAAAAACATGAAAACAGTGATACATACCATAGAGGTGTTGAAATCGAAAGGCTTCCAGATTTCCGAGTCACATCTAAGGGATGGATTAAAAAGTGTCATTGAGAATACTGGTTTGTTAGGGCGTTGGCAGATACTAAACGAGCATCCCAAGATTGTTTGCGATACAGCTCACAACAAAGAAGGTTTGTATTATACGATGCACCAACTCGAACAAGAAGAGTATAAAACATTGCATATCGTCTTTGGAGTGGTAAGCGACAAGGATTTGAATTCGATTTTTCATTTGCTTCCTAAAAATGCCATCTATTATTTTTGCAAACCGAACATTCCTAGAGGGATGGAAGCTTTGGAGTTACAAGAGAGGTTTAGGTCAAATGGTTATCTAGGAGATGTTTATGATTCCGTGAATGAAGCCTATGAATCGGCTAGGAAGGCTGCAGGCGAGAAAGATGTGATCTATGTTGGAGGAAGTACTTTCGTCGTAGCTGAAGTTGTTTGAAATTTTATAAATTGCAACCTTCATAAATCAACAGCCCCATTTAAGTATGTTAGAAATAATAAATCAGGTTTTTGCAATAGAATCAAAAAGCAAGAAAGAGAATCTGTCGCTATTCAATAGAAACATAGATAGAATATATCACGAATGCGATGGTTTGGGATATCATATCATCAACCCGTTGGGAAAAGCATATAAAAACGAGATGACGGACGTTGAGGCCAACATAGTGGGGGAAATCGATGAGAACATGGAAATAGTAAAAGTACTCAAGCCCATCGTCTACAAAGAAGAAGGTGGTATGACAAGGTTAATTCAAAAAGGAATTGTAATCGTAGAGTAAAGATATGAAGACCATAAATTTCGCCATAGATCTAGGGACGACAAATAGCCTCATTGCCAATTACAATGATGGCAACATAAAAATATATAACAATCCGTTGGGGTTAAAGCAAACCTTGCCTTCATGTGTCGCTTTTAGAGGAAGCAGAACTGTCATAGGAGACAAAGCGTTGGATTATTTGGAAAAAGATGCAGAAAATGTATGCATGCTCTTCAAACGTAAGATGGGAACCCAAGAAACTTATTTCATACCTTCCAAAGAGGTGGAAGTATCACCAATGGAACTGTCTTCATATATCCTAAAGGAACTCAAGAACTTCGTTACAGATGAAACTGTTTTGGATACCGTGGTAATCACCATTCCTGCTTCTTTTGACACCATTCAATCCAATGCAACCAAAAAGGCGGGATATCTGGCAGGTTTCAAAGAAGTAGTTTTGTTGCAAGAACCAATAGCGGCTTGTTTGGCCTATGCAAATACATCCAATTTAGATATATCAACATCTCAAAGATGGATTGTCTACGATTTTGGAGGAGGGACTTTCGATGTCGCCTTGGTTGAGGTCAATGATAGAGAATTGAAAGTGATGGACAATGAAGGAGACAATTTCTTGGGAGGTGCAGATTTCGACAATTTGATAGTCGAAAAAATTCTTGTACCCTACATTGAGGAAAAGTGCAATGTAGACAACCTTTGGAAAGACATAAAAGCAAAGTCCAGCAATTACAAAGGATTGTATTTCGAGCTTCTGAAAAAAGCAGAGGAAGCCAAAAAAGAATTGTCGATTTACGAAGAAGCCGAAATTGAATTGGACATAGATGTAAATGGAAACAATCTCTTTGAGCATATAGTAATTAACAGAGAGGGATTCGAAGAAGTAATTGCATCCAAGGTAGAGCAAACCATAGCATTCATAAAAAAGGTCATATCACAAAATCAACTCGTCAATTCCCAGATTGAGCGCATAGTACTAATAGGGGGGAGTACCTATGTCCCATTGATTCGTAAGCGTATAAAAGAAGAAACTGGAATTTTTGTCGATTCTAGCATAGATCCTACATCCGCAGTAGTGGAAGGCGCTGCATATTATGCAGGCTCAAAACCAACTGCCATTATCAAGGAAGAAACAGAAGAAAGAGAAGTGCCTGTAGGAGCAGATGACAATGCCATAGATAGTAGTTTGTTCTATGAGCAAAATACCAGAGATATGGAAGAATTGATCACTTGTCGTGTAACTAGTGACACCGTTGTGAACTATAGAGTTCTTAGAGTCGATGGAGGATATGATTCTGGTATAAAAGACATAGTTGATGCCGCCTTTTCAGAATTCGTACCCTTGTTGAAGGGGAAATTGAATCGCTTTAAAATACAATTGTTGGATAATGGTCAAAATGTATTGAAAACCATAGGATCTATAGCCATAAACCAAGGAAGTTACAATGTGTTGGGGCAACCATTGCCATTGGACATTTGCATGGAAATAGACGATATGGATTCGTCTACCACGAGATTGGAGAAAATCTTTGCAAAGGGCAGTATTTTGCCATTGAAGAAGAAAATATACAAGACAGCTTCCAAAACGATATTGCAAGACTCCAAAGCCAATTTAATAATAAATATCATTGAAGGTAAGTCCAATGGGTTGCCTAGCTCTGGGCTTAGCATAGGGTTCATCGAAATTTTTGGAAAGGATTTGGAAGAAGATCTGATCAAAGGAACAGACATAGAAATTGAATTGGAAATAACTGAATCTCGGGATTTGAAGATAAATGTGTACTTGCAGTCTTGTGATCAAGAATTTCAGAATGTATTCAGCAAATCCGAACGTTCCATAAGCATCAACAAGATCAATATGGAAATCAACTCCATTCTTGCTGAAGTGGAAGATTTGATTAAAAGGAACAATGATGAAGAAAATTTTGAATATTCCAATAGATTGGAACTAATACGTGTTGGTTTAATTGAAATACAAATAGAAGCAACATTACTTGTGGATGATGATGTTTCAGATCAAAAATACCAATTGGACGATAAGAAGAGAAAACTGATCCAAGAGTTTGATGCTTTGACGAGAAACAAGGCCATAGCCAATGAGATAGAAGAATATGCAGCATCCAAATCACATATGGAATACCTTATTAACAGGGAAGAAAATGAGAGGTACTTGCCTAAGTACACAAAGATAATAAACAATGAAAAGGAGGTCATCAATTCCGGAAATAAATATTTGATACGATCAAAGATCAAAGAATTGGATTTGTTGTACAACGATATCATACAATCCAGTGACGAGAATTTCATCTCTTACTTCTTGGGCTTGAAATTCAGCAATGAATATTCAAATCAAAAAAAAGCAGACAAGCTTATAAAGCAGGGAGATGATGCTGTGGACAAACAAGACTACAAATCGTTACGACACATTGTTTATGCGCTTTACGCATTGTTGCCGGATTATGAGAGAGAAAAACAAAAGCGATTTAAAGATGATTCCAAAACAGGGTTAAGTTAATTCCTGTAATTTTTATTGTAAAATTCGGTATAAAGCTTGTCGATGCTCAAAGCGTTAAGCTTTACATTTTTCACCTTTATCGATTCCTTTCGTATCGTATCTGCAACTTTTTTTCCTGTTATGCCACTTTTTCTACTATTGATCTCATTATAAAAGGGAAGGATGTCTATTTTTTTTGGCACCCCATTGTCAAGATCTTCCACAGTGTACATTTTGGACAAGTCCGTATTGTTTTTAAAATGTGAGAATTTGGCAACTATAAAGTCCTTTCCTGCATAGAAAACAATGGAGTCTCCAATTTTCAAATCGATGAAGGTCTTTTTGTCTTTAGGGATGTACAAAGATTCATCGACTCCATCTATAAGTTTGAAAACAACAAGGTCTTGATTGCTTTTGTTATTCACTTGCGTACGATAGTGACCAGTATTCGTATGAAAACTTGGCAAAGTGTAAAATGTTTTCGGATAGGGGTTGGAAAACGGTTTGATCGAAGCTGGAACAATGCCACCTGTGCTTGTTTTGCGTTGTGTCTTGCGTTTTAACGTGTAAATGAAACGAATGTGGTTTTCCGATTTTAGTTTGTCGGGATAACTAGGAAATACCTTGTATTTGTCTTCTTCGTTTTCTATTGTGGTTTCTGGAACATCTTCAATGATGGGGCCAGTTTTACTTTGGTTGTCTTCTATGATTTCTTTGATGGTCTTTCCGTCTTCTCCGTAACTTCTTTGTAGTATTTCTTGAAAATCCTTATTGTTGATGTTATAGCTATTACTTCTCGAATTCCTGTAGGAATATGAAGCGATTTTTAGAATAATGATGATGACGACGATAACACCCCAAGCACTGAATCCTGACCCAGAAGAATTTTTTTCTCTTTTGGGAACTCTATTCGTATATGGTCTTGCAATATCCGCATTGGATTCCAGCAGATCTTTCAACGGGAGATTGGAAACATCCAATTTTCCCAAGGCAACCATAGTCTTGGCTGCAAAGATAAAATGTTCGTTGCTAATGTTTCGTCTCTTGCTATTGTACAAATCAACGACCTCCGAACATAACTCTTGTATTTCTTCTGAAAAAGAATTTGGGAATTCGTTCAGGCTTTTGATGAAATTGTAATTTCTAATGTAAGCAATTGGGGAGTGTTTTTCCAAGACTTTGCCCTCATTCAAGTAAATACAAGCATAATCCAATTTGGATTTGAAGAAATTGACGATGATTTGTATGACTTCTTCCGAAAAAAGGAAATGATTCCCAATCACATTAACCAACAATTCATATTTTCCTCTGTTGAGTGTTTCAGATAAAAAAGGTTTTATGTTTTCCTTTAGATAAGGAGATAGAAACGATTTTAAGTTTTCAATGTCTGCAATGTACGTGTCGTCCATAAAAACAGATTGTTGTGGAATCTCCGTGTACAGTCCGCTAATAATTTGTTTAAGCCAAATGTGCCTTTCAACAAAAAGGTGATTCTTTCTTGTGTCCTCCTCTTTAAAGTGCTCTATTAGTAGCGAGAGTTCTCCAAGGTTACTGGTGTTGTTAAGTACGGCATTGGCCTTTAATTGCTTTTGCAATCTAATTATCTTGTTGGAGTCAATGTTAGAGAGCGCTTCTAAATCCAAACCAAGTTCATCAACTAGAGAAATATACTTCAAATCAGGGCAGTTAATTAGGCGACTAAAGTATTAAATTATTTGTTATCTAGACTTAATAAGGCAATAATAAGCCTTTTTTGAGAAAACAGATGATGTAGAACCATGGTATTGCAAAATTATGATTTCTTGATGTAATTGAATTCTTCTTTGCTTTCTTTTTCCTGAAAATGAAAATTAATAATTGGATGTGTTTTTCTTGAATAGATACTAAGTCGTTGAAAGACAATGAGTATTTTTTTTGAAGAGGAGAATATTTAAAATAAGTACATATAATTCTAAAAAAAACTTCAAAAAAGATTTTGTATGGTTAAACTTTACCCTATATTTGCATCCGCAATCAGGAAAGGGCGACTAGCTCAGTTGGTTCAGAGCACTTGGTTTACACCCAAGGGGTCAGGG
>JAHDHI010000060.1 GCA_020631395.1 Bizionia sp. | reverse complement strand
GCACAACACCCCCAGTTACAAGTGGTTAACCGAAATGTTTTTTTTTGGATTTTTCCGATATCGAACAACACTTCTTGTCCTTATTATATATACCCTAAATAACAGCTGTTTTGCTGCCTGACGAAATTACGCCCGCTACCCTAGCCCAATCTGCTTTTCATTGATTGCTAGAAAACGGATATCCTTCAAAAGTTCACAATGGAATTCTTGTTATTTCTTGATAAAATGCATGGCTCATAGATGGGTCTTAACTACAAAAAGAAATTCCAAACCAAACCAAACCGTACGGAAAAATCTCTATATGGGTTATTTGGTGCCGAATAATAATTGTATCCTGTAAAGGCTGCATTGAAATGTTCTGCCTTTAAATATATTCTTGTTTGTCTAACTTTTGCATTGATGAAGAAATCCAATCTTGGAAAACTCCCTAACTCTTGTTTGTTTTGCACATAGAATTCCGCCAGCAACGGATCATATCCATTCATGTTGTATGATGTGAAGTAGTTGAATGTAATCCCCATTTGCAAGAACATTGCCTTTTTAAATATATGATTGGAGTAATACAGCGTATTGCGCGTAATTATTTCTGGCACATTAAAAACCTTGTTGTCATCTTTTACATTTTGATACATAACCGTATTGTTCAATGTAAAGTTCCTATACTTTATCTCTTTATTGGCTTTGACCCTAAGATAGGTTATCGGTTTGTCATTTTGAAATGGCTTGACAAACCCTTCTTCATTTTTGCCAAAATACACATAATCACTTATCGTAGACAAATCCACAGATACATTTGCCAACTTGTTCGATTCTATATTAAAAGCCAATTGTTGTGTTTCGACATTATCAAAACTGTTTTGCCAATTGTAGCTTATATAATTGCTTTGGTTTAGCTGCGCATTGTAATTTGGAGCCTTTGAACTATGATTGATTTGCGCTCCTATGATCAAGTCATCGTTTATTTGATAGGACGCTTCCCCTTTAACATAGTTACCGTCTAAATCTCCAGATACATTTATGCCTAGTTCTCCTTTTAAGAGAAAACCTTTTACTTGTTTTTTATACTTTCCGCCAACGGCAAACACATCTCCTTTCAATCTATTGGTTATCGCATTGCCGTTTAAGATCACAACCTTGTCATACCCATAGTTGTAATTGTTATGACTTGCATTAAACTGCAATTCCCCCACCACTCCATTGGCATAATTCAACTGCACTTGGTTGTATAATTCTTCCAATGTCACTCTGTCTCTCAAAGACCTGGATTGGAAGGCATCTCCGAAAAAGGCATTGGCGCTTATTTGATCGAACGTAAAACTTTTGTCCCTTAACGACATAATGTGTTTTACATTCAAATTGTTTTTTGAGATGGAATCACTTTTATCAATTATGTCATAGGAATGATTCAAGTAAAAACGTTTCCCCTTCAGTACGTTTTCAGCATCTTCAAAATTAACTTCCAGGACTCCTCTATCTTTAAACTCATCTTCCCCTGATTCGAAAAAGGCAAGATTATCGTCCTTTATTCCTCCATTTTCTTGATTTAGCAAATCTTGGGATACGAAATGGGCATTTGCCACATATTTTTTATTTTTTGTCTTGTAACTGGAAGTAAACCTAAAATTCCCAGTACTCGTTAGTATGTTTTGATAAATACCCAAAGAACGCAAACCTTTGTATGCTGCCGAGAAATTAAATTGCTTGGACGTATTTACCGTAAAAAAAGCATCTATCAACTGTCCTTGCGAAAACGCCGTCTTATAGAACAACTCCGTCAATGGTGTAGGTACGTGATAATAGTTGATGTCTTCTGCTTCCATATAGTTGAAATGCCTTGCTCTTGCCCCAAATCTTGGCATCAAGGCGGTTTCTTCCATATTGTAGCTCAATGTATTGTACGTTTGCCCCAAATTGGAAAATGGCATCAACTCAAAATTGTCCTTTCTTAGGTAGTTGTACTTGTATTCTTTTTTAATGCTAAGGGTCGTGTCTACATAAGTCGTATCTCTTTGGGGCGATACTATCATGTAGTCCTTTATTTTTGCATCTTTGCTTTTTATATTTTTATTACTAGTACTTCTTCCTCCTCTTCTAAGCGTATCATTTATAGGGCCAGAATATTGTGTTGGCTGATCCTCTTTTGAAAGTGACGGTTTGTCTTGAGCTCTTGCCACAGAAAAGAAACACAATAAAAAGACCACTAAAATTATTTTATTCTTCAAATCATAATTATTTTTAAACCCAGAAACATTGAACATCATTATTTCTTGGTTATTGGAATTTTTGCCAAAAATAGGAAATATCTTAGATGGTTTTTCATTTTCTAACAATAATCACATAATTACAATATTTAATGCTGTCTTGGTGTTAAGATTTATATAAATGCTAAAATTAAATTACTCCGATATCCCTTTGGAATGTGGTACTGACGAAGCTGGCCGTGGTTGCCTTGCCGGCCCAGTCACAGCTGCCGCTGTCCTATTGCCTCCCGATTTTGAAAACAGCATACTGAACGACTCCAAACAACTTACAGAAAACAAACGCGAGTTATTGAGACCAATAATTGAAACTGAGGCACTTTCTTTTGCGTTCACCCATGTCTTTGAAACGGAAATCGATGAAGTGAACATTTTAAATGCATCCATCTTGGCCATGCAGCGTTCCATCTTGAAACTGACTCCCTCTCCCGAGTTCATTATCGTGGATGGCAACAGATTCAAACCTTTAAACGACATTCCTTTCGAAACAATAATAAAAGGGGATGGCAAGTATATGAGCATAGCTGCTGCATCCGTCTTGGCCAAGACCTATCGTGATGAGTACATGAATAGGATTCATGAGGAATTCCCAATGTACAATTGGAAACAAAACAAAGGCTATCCTACGAAAGAGCATAGAGATGCCATTATGAAGTATGGTTCAACGAAGTACCATAGAAAAAGCTTCAAATTATTACCTGAACAATTAAAATTAAACCTTTAGTTTTTACGAACTAAAACAAATAGGTATTTTTACAAAAAACCCTTTATTTCAACATGAAAAACATTTGGTACAGTATTATTCTTTCCGTTTTGTTAATTGGCTGTAGTACCAATAACAAAAACGCATCCATATATGATTTCATTCCCAATGATGCTTCTGTCATTTTATATACCAATACCATAGAAAGCTTGAAAAGCAATTTGAACAACAATGACTTCATTCAAACCATTGCTCCTTCCTCTGCATATAAAACTGTTACCACAACACTTTCTGACTTGAGGTACTTGAATACGTCCAACCCAACATTGATTTCGTTGCTAAGAGACAAAAATGACAGTTTACACTTTTTATTTTCGACTAAACTGACTCCAACTGTCTTCCAAACTGACTCCTTTCCCAATGTCGTTACCATGGATCATTCCATTGGAAAGCATTCTGCTAAGAAAACAACGTATGAAGACAAGATACTATACACCTTGGTAAAGGATAGCATTTTAATTGGCTCTTCTAGTTCTATTGCCTTAGAATCCGTTTTAAACAAGTCATCGGACAATGCATCCATAAGGAAAATGCTAAATACCACCAATACCAACAATCATTTGTCGGTGGTCATCAACAATAACAATGGCGACACCATTGAAACACTTTTCCTTTCGGAGGACCTCCCTTTTTCGAATTTCTCCAATTACATTGCCTTTGATACTGAAATAACGCAAGATCAACTTTTTCTGAATGGGATCACCAAAGCAAATGATTCCACAAAAAGTTTAATCAATGCTTTTAAAAACACCATTCCCCAAGACAACGAACTTGCAAAGATAGCTCCTTCCAACTGTGATGGCTTTTTAAGTCTCACCTTTGATGTCTTTGAAAATTTTAAAAACAACTTGAATGCCTTCAACAACAAAGTGAGTGACAGCATTCCATTGCCTCTATTTGACAACGTGGTAGAAGTCGGTTCCATTTACGAGGGAAACAACCAAGCCATCATTTTGAATTCCATAGATGTCATAAGTACCAAGGATGCTTTGTTGAGTGAACAAAACAGAATAGAAACTTATAGGCAAGTTGCCATTTTTAGCTTTAGCCAGCCTTCACTTTTCAAAACGACATTTACTCCTTTGATTTCTTTTGAAGACGCAAAGTATTATTGCTCCATCGACCAATTTTTCGTATTTGCAAATAGCATAGACATGTTACAAAACATCATTGCCAATCACCAAAACGAAACGACGTTGAATTCTCGTGAGCATTATAAGGCAATAACCAATAGATTAAGTGACGCTTCCTCTATTTTGCAGGTTTTGAGTCCCACTGCCCTAAAGAAAATTTCAAAAGCCAACCTGGGAACTTCTTTTGATTCTTCACTTGCCAATTACAAGGCTTCCGCCATACAGTTTGTATATGACACGGACTATGCTCACTTTAACGGCATTGTAAGCAAGAACAAAACCAAGGCCGTGGAAAATTCGGTTACAGAGGTTCTAAACATCAAGTTGGATGCCAACCTGCTAAATTCTCCTCAATTCGTCACCAACCACCGCACCAAAGGGAAAGAGATCGTAGTGCAGGACATGAACAATAAGCTGTATTTGATTTCAAATACTGGCAATGTCCTTTGGAAAAAGCAAATAAGCGGTCCAATTCTAGGAAAGGTCGAACAAATAGACATATACAAAAATGGCAGGTTGCAGCTTGCTTTCGCCACGAGAAATCGTGTTTATTTAATTACAAGAGAAGGAAAAGACGTAACGGGCTATCCTTTACAGTTCAATGACGACATCACTCAACCTCTTTCCGTATTCGACTATGACAAGAACAAAAATTACAGACTCTTCGTCACTCAAGGACGGAATGTATTGCTATATGATGCCAAAGGAAAAACGGTTCGTGGTTTCAATTTCAAAAAAGCCAATGAAACCATCAATCACCAACCACAGCACATTAGAATAGGAAGCAAGGATTACATTGTCATCAAAACAGATAAAAATCTCAACATACTTAACCGAAGAGGAGAACAAAGGGTCAAAGTAAAAACAAAGATCAGCTACTCGAAAGAAGCCGTCTACAAATACAACAATACCTTTACTACGACAAGTTCCGATGGCAAACTAGTGACGATAGACCAAAATGGGAATGTAAAGACCCAATCTTTGCAGCTAGCAGAAAACCACGGTTTGACCACAAGCTCCAAAACATTGGTTACGCAATCGGAGAATAAGCTATCCATAAAAGGTAAAACCATTTCCTTGGATTTTGCCAATTACACCAAACCCAAATTGTTCTACATCTACAACAAAATATATGTTTCGGTAACGGACTTGCAGTCGCAAAAGGTCTTACTTTTCGATAGCCAAGCCAAGTCAATAGCAAATTTCCCGGTCTATGGCAACTCTTCCATCGATCTAGACAACATAGACAAGGATCGCAATTTGGAATTTGTAACCAAAGGAGAGAACAATTCCATTTTAGTATATGAAATCAATTAAACCATTGCTTAGTATTCGCTACTATTGCACTTTATAACAAAATCACTTTTTCAAAAATGATAAAACGTACCAACACCAGCATTTCAAAATTCATAATCCACAAGGTAGGCAACAAGCACAATGACACCAAGAATGCGTTTTCGCAACAGTTGGTACATTTTGATGAAGACAGCTACAATTTGATGCTCCCCTTTCTATTGCGTCCATTTGGTTCTGTGGTACAAAGTTTTCGCTTCAATCATCATTCCAATGTCGAACTGAACGAGATCAATGCCTATGCAAAGAAAATTTTCAATGATGACGATGCCTTCATAGAAACTTCACAAAACATCGTAAAGCATTTGTTCGAACAATCGAACTCTTCACAAATAAAAACTGGTGATGTTTTAATTGCAATGTTCGAAGGCATCGAATACAAGGACATGTCCACCAATGCCATTGGAATCTTCAAGATAGAGAGCAAAATTGACTTTTTCCAAACCTATTTGGAAAACAATAACTATGATATTTTGGTACAAAAGGGAATTAGTTCCAAAAAAGTAGACAAAGGGTGTTTAATCTTGAATCAAACCGACATGGAAGGCAACATTGTTTTAAGTGTGGACAACAACAGCTATGATGCGCAATATTGGACCGATCACTTTTTAAACATCAAATATGCAGATGACATGAACAATCATACCTATGACTATATCGATCTCTGCAAAGAATTTTCTACCGAAGTCCTAAAAACCAGCTATGGCGAACAGGAGCGCAACATCTTTCTGGCTAAGACCATCGATTTTTTCAAAGAGAATGAAATGGTGAATGTCGAACGTTTCAAAGAGGAGGTCTTCGAAGAGGAAAAGCATATTCAAATGTTCGAGGATTTCAAGAAAGAATACGAAGGCGGCTTGAATGGTGTGCTTAGAAATCAATTCGATGTTGCCGAAGTCGTTGTAAACAAAGAAAAGAAAAAGATAAAAACCGACATAAAGCTCGACACTCACATACAGATAAAGTTGGACATTGATGCTCCTGATGCTGCCAGCGAACATTTGGAACGCGGATACGATGAGGATAAAAAGATGTTTTACTACAAAGTGTTTTTCAATGCGGAGGGGTGATGAACACATGTTACCTTCAATAAACCAAATATGATAAAAAATATAGTTCTTCTAATTTTCATTGTCATCACAAACTTGACCTTTAACCAAAATTTTGAAGGGCAGGTGATCTATAAGACTACAATGGAAAACCCAAATCCAGAAATGTTTACCGACAGCATTTTCAAAGAAAGGATTTTAAAGCCCGCTTTAGGGGAACAGGGATTCATATTGCAAAAATATTTCTATAAAGGGAACAAGTTCATGTCTGAAACCTCCACTGGTTTGGAAAATGGATTCGAAGTTTATTCCCCTGATAAAAAGAAAGTATATGCTTGGAAAGAAAACACCAAAGTAGCCATTGTAAAAAAAACCAATGAACACTCGGAAATTGATGCCTTTATAAAATTCATCGAAACAAGTGAAATAGATACAATATTAAACATTCCTTGCAAAAAAATATTGGTCGAATCCAAAATGGGAACAACAGAATTATGGTATAATAGTAATTATTTGAAAATCGATCCCGAAGATTATTCTGAATTCAAATTAGATCATAAGAATTTGATTTTCGAAAAATATGGCTGCTTGCCCTTTAGAGTTAAAGCAGCTATGTTTTGCATTGAGGTTATCGATTTTAAAAGTATGGAAGTTTCCGAAGACAAATTCGAAATACCAGAATTTGAATCGGAAATAGAACAATAACGACTCTTTTAAATTGCTCAAACAATCATAAAAGACACCTTTCGAATGAACGAAAATTCACAATGACCAATATACTACAAACAACATATACTTATACCAAATGAGAAAAACACGTCTCTTTCTGTTAGCCAATCTCATACTCTTTGGTTGTAATGCTCAAATAAAAATTGAAGACAACCAAAAGGCCATCGAAAAAGCATTGGTAGACATAACTCCTGCTCTTGAATATTTCCTATCTGACTGTTTGACAAATAAAGATTGTCATGATTGTGTAAATGCTTTAATCTCCAAAGCTGAAAATGAATATCAAAAGTATCTAATTGGAGGCGCTCTTTATAACATTGACTCAAAGGCTTCTTATGAGTTGCATAAATCCGCTTACGATAAAAAGCCAAACGAGTTAAAGTTCAATTTGGAATATGCAATAGAGAATCATCGAATTGAAAATTACGAAACCGCCGTCAAGCATTACGAAATTTATAAAAAAACAAATGATGAAGACTATAGAATAGATGTTTGGCTAAGTGAATGTTACCTTAATATGGACAATTATCCAAAAGCAATAGCACATTGGAAAAAAGCAAATCACTCAAAAAACCATACTGGGATAGATCAGGCTATCCACATAATTCATGGTAAAGTCAATCAAATTAAAAAACGTTCGGACCTGATAGCCAAAATTAGATCCAAAGATTCAAAAAGTGCCTTTGAACTGATATTCCTAGATTTGAATTGGGAATTGGATTGGTGGAACACCAATATGCAAGAGTCTTTTTTAGAAAAAGACTTGGTAACGATCAAAGACAACTTTGGAGGCGATAGCAAAGAGTACATGCAAGCCTCCACTTACAATAGAATTAAACACCTATCCAAGAAGCCCAATAGCACAGACTCCATAAAAGCAGTCCTATTAGATTCCAAGTTGATCATTGACAACAATGAATTACCCATAAATGGAAAAATAACTTCGGATCTACTTAGAATTTCATTCATCAATGAATTATTGAACGAAAAAGAATTCTTTGAAAAAAGAGGAAAAGAAATAATTGAATTGGCTGACAAGCATAAGGATGAAGAACTACTGAACATCTATGCCTATTTAGAGTCTACCGTTACTGGACATGTTTCCAAACAAACCGATAAAAAAGGTTGGTATGATTATCAAAGTGAGAGGTTTGCCATAAGCTATTTCATCGGGTTGGCAGATAAGAACCAATATGACAACCCGGATTTAAACAAGGCATTGACAGACTTTCCCAATTCCTCAAAAATTCATTGGGTAAAACTAAACTGTGCAAAAATAGAAGGAAAAGACATAAAGCCTGACCTGATACAGGTAATAAAGAAGGAATTCAAAACCCTTGGAGTCAATCAAAACAAATACTCTTATGGTTTGAAAAACTATTTTTACCTGCTTGAAAACGAAATGTAACAAATCGATTATCGAGATGTATTTCCGAAAGGCATCATAAATCCATATCAAATCAGAAACCAGAAAGAACATCGACAAATTTACTTTCAAACGAAGCACCAAGCATCAAATACCCGACCTAGAAGAATCAATTAATTGTCCAATTTCTTCCAAACGGTACCATTCCACCCATAAAACGAGCTGTCGCTATCTTGAAAAACCATAGTACCTGCACCACCTGCTGGTGGATTAGATGAACTATCGTGAGATATCGTACCGGTAACACTTTTGCTTTGTTCTATTTTTATACCACCCAACACTTCCAATGTTTCCTTCAAATCTCCATCGACAACGCTATCCACATCCATCTTTCCTATTCTCACAAACCCCTTGTTGCCATTTTCTGCATCTATGTACATGAGCATATGATTGTCCGTAGCATTGGAACCTGACTTTGCCAGGAATTCCCATGCATTTGGATTGGCGTTGAACCTCAATTGTCCATTCCAGTTATCGTCTTGCTCTTCTATCAGGATCCTCCCTGCAGGTGTAGCTCCTCCAGAGGTGCTTTGCATCTCTATTGTTGGGGATGATTGATTGTTCATATAAATGTCTCCATTGTCAATATGAAGTGCTTCAGAAGGATTATCTGTCCCTATTCCTATGCGCCCACTGTCTGTAACAACAACTTGATTACCCAATAGATTTGCCTGATTGGCAACTATACCCGGTATTGGAGATACTGTATCCTTCCATTCCAATTTATTGAAAGGAATCCACTCAAGAGTTGAAAAATTCCAATAATAGAAACCTTTTTCGTTCGCACCAACATCCGTTGTCAAATATATCAACATGGAATCTTGTGTTGCTGTAGGATTGGTAGCAGGAAATGCATCCACCCTCGGTATCAATATACCATCATTGTTGGCTGGCGCTGCCTGATTTGAGGCGCTGATATCCAAAATAGCACTAGGGGTCGTATTTCCTATCCCAACTTGAGCACTACCATTTGAATACAAAAGCAAGTTTGCCACAATTAGCAAAATAATTTTATATCTGTTCATTTTAATGTTTTGAGGTGCCATTCATGATCAACCCACAAATAACGATTTACACTGGGGCAAATATAGAAACAAGGGTTATCATCTAAATAATTTGATTTAAAAAAAAAATCAAAAAAACCGATGAAATGCAATATAATTCGATAAAAAACATTTATTCTAATTAAATCACGAAAAAGACAATGTCCATACTTCCTGTTTCCGCTTTAACTCCTTATAAAGGCTATGTTAAATGTTAAACTTGTAAACAAACAGCCCTTTTTTGTAGATTACGCATAACTTAGTTTTACGATTTACAATTATGAATTCCCGTATGTTGACAAAATCTAAAAAAATGTTCCACACCATCTTTTAGACATAAACGTCACACAAATAAATTTAAATAACAACAATACAAAAACAATGAATACGTCCTTGAAAGATGAACTTGTCGAAATCATAGAAAAAGATCAATGGATGATTGAGGTTTTAAAAAACATTAGAAATCTAAACCTAAAGGATTGTTGGATTGGAGCTGGTTTCGTAAGAAATAAAGTTTGGGATCACAAGCACGGGAAAAGTAGAACCAACCTCAATGACATAGACATAATATACTTTGATGAGTCAAAAAAAAGCAAAGCAGACGATTTGCTAATTGAAGACAAATTGAAAAAAGCCAATCCAACTTTGAATTGGTCCGTTAAAAACCAATCGAGAATGAATGCAAGGAATGGTCACAAAAAATACGCCAACTGCATTGAAGCCATATCCTTTTGGCCAGAAACCGCAACTTCGATAGCGGTGAGATTGAACGCAAGAGACAAGATAGAATGCATTGCTCCGTATGGCTTGGAGGACTTGTTCGATCTTTTGGTCATTCCCACCCCAAAATTTGACTTGGAAATTTACAATGCTAGGATTGAAAAAAAAGAATGGAGCAAAAAATGGGACAAATTGAAAATAGAACGAACTGCAAAAATGTTCTTCACAAAATAAGATCGCTATCAAGCTACGATGGTTCTACTCCAAAAATATTTTTCCTATGCTATGAAACTGCTTTTTTATTCTGACCAATATGGATATTTTAATATTTCGAACAGATACACCTATCGCTGATGTTTCAATTTTCGATTGAAAGCAATTGTACAAATTGAATAGGGACAATGCCAACGTAAACAATATTATAAGGCTGTTTCTACCGTATCTGATATCGGTGTCGTATATGACCTCTCCATCTATCTCCATCCTGAATGGGTCTTCACTTTCCTTTCCAATACCAAGATACAAGACCACTTCCTTTCCGACAACATCATACCCCAACAGTTGGGGCCAATGGTCTTCATAGATGTCGGAAACGTAATATTCTTTATAATCCCTATCTGCAATGGTAACGATAATGCGCTCCCTAATTATGTTTTGAAACAAATAATCCTTGGGTCTTCTTTCTTCGTAGGTTTCCTGCTTCACCGAGGATACGATTCCCGATACTTTTTCAAAGTTGTCCTTGTCCAGAGAAAAATTTGGTAAAATGCCATATCCTACGACAAACAGATAGGAATGCATTCAACAAATAAAGTACGATGTTCTTCAATGCAGTGAAGATTAAACTAGCTCCCTTTTTAGTTCAGCTTCAAAAAGAACAGCAAAATGCTTTAGCAATTTTTCTTTTACCTCTGTCTCATCAACCCGCTTCATTCCCAACTCCACATTGAGTGACGTTACTGCCTTACCTCTAATGCCACAAGGGATTATATTGTCAAAATATCCTAAATCTGCATTTACATTCAATGCAAAGCCATGCATTGTCACCCAACGACTGGCTCGAACTCCCATTGCACAAATTTTACGGGCAAACGGAGTTCCTACATCTAGCCAAACGCCTGTTTCTCCGGGGCTACGTTCAGACTTGATGCCATATTCTTTCAGAGTGAGAATAATCATTTCTTCCAAAAGACGCAAATACTTGTGTATGTCCGTAAAGAAATTTTCCAAATCCAAAATGGGATACCCGACAATTTGCCCAGGTCCATGGTAGGTAATGTCTCCTCCTCTGTTAATTTTATGAAATGTTGCTCCTTTTTCGGTAAGTTGTGCTTCACTCAACAATAGGTTTGACAAATCGCCACTTTTCCCCAAAGTGTATACATGGGGATGTTCCACAAACAGAAAATGGTTTTTAGTCTCCAACCCAGCATCCTCTCTCCTGTTTTTAATTTTGGTATCCAATATCTCCTTGAACAATCCTTCTTGATAATCCCAAGTTTCCTTGAAGTCTTTGGTTCCTAAATCTTGTATGCCAATGTTTTTATTCACAAGTTAATCTTCTAAAGTCACTTCTAAATTCAATGCTTCCGGGTTTGTCACATATTCCATGAAACCAAACTCCACGGTAACGGTCTTTCTATCTTCGCTAAACATCGCTTTCTCGTTAGATACCGACTTTATTGGCTTTGGGAAGTGATAGTTCAATTTGTACATGGAACTACCAAACATCATGCTCATTTCTCCTATGCTATCTGTCATTTGCTTGTAAGCTTCCTTGTCCAATATCTTTGCCTTTCTAGTAAATACCTTGCCATCATATGCATAGTTCAACTCCGTGCTTCCGTTTTCTCCCAAAGAGGAAAAAGGATTGTTGGGGTCGTTTGCTTGTGCTGCTCCTTTTCCTGCCATGTTGCTAAAATTGTTCATGGCCTTAAACATGTCTCTAAGTTCTCCTGCCTTCTTGAACTCCCTATACATGTCAAACTTCATTTCCGAAGTTTCAGGATTCATGACCATATGCATGTTGAAAGGTTCCAAACTCTTCAGCTTTGCCTGCTCTTCCGCAGAAAGCCTTGAAATGCTATCACGCTTGGCATCGAATATCTCTTTGAAACTGAATGTGGAATCTATGGCTTCTTCTTCTGTCTCACTTATTTTGTCACCTGCCATTTGCATGAGTTGCGAACCATCGAAGGAAAATGACATTTTCCCCGAACCGTCTTCATTTATGTATATGTCTTCAGAGAATTGACAACTTGCCAGCAGCAAGGCAAAAAAGGATAGGTAAAGAAAAGTAAGCTTTTTCATTGTAAAATATTGATTAGAATTTTAAGACTACAAATATAGCCTTTTATCTGTTAGGGTTGTTAAGAATTACCAAAGCTGCAATAACTCCTGGCACCCAGCCACAAAGCCACAACAAGAAGACGATAACGACGGATCCGCAACCTTTGTCTAGAATTGCCAAAGGCGGACATAAAATTGAAAGTAGTACTCTCCAAAAACTCATAATAATTTTGATTTAATACAATCCACTTCCTCGTAGATTGATGATTGATGTATACATATGACGTCATCCACACCTTTTTGTTACAATTATATCAATGAGGAAGACATTGAAAAAGGAACTATATGAAATTGAATAACAACATAATAAAATTAGTTTTAATTCATCTGTTTTAATCCTATCTTTGCTAGCTTAAATACACACAATACATTACTATGTCACAATTATCTGAGCAAGAGCTCGTTCGAAGAGAAAAACTAGCAAAATTACGTGAATTGGGGATTAACCCTTACCCTGCCGATTTATTTCCAGTAAATCATAGTTCCAAACAGATTAAAGCTGATTTTTCGGAAGGTAAACAGGTAATTGTAGCTGGTAGATTAATGGCCATCAACATACAAGGAAAAGCCTCTTTTGCACAGTTGCAAGATGCAGAGGGACGCGTCCAAGTATATTTCAATAGAGATGAAATTTGTACGGGGGAAGACAAGAGCCTATATAATGACGTTTTTAGAAAGTTGTTGGATTTGGGAGATTTCGTTGGCATTGAAGGTGAATTGTTCAAGACAAAAGTGGGAGAAACCACCATTCGTGTCAAAAACTTCAAATTGCTTAGCAAATCGTTAAAGCCCTTGCCCATTCCAAAAGAAAAAGATGGTGTCGTATACGACGCCTTTACAGATCCGGAGATGCGTTACAGACAACGCTATGCGGATTTGGTGGTAAATCCACACGTAAAGGATGTCTTCGTAAAGCGTACGAAGTTATTTACTGCTATGCGTAGCTTCTTCAACGAAGCTGGGTATTTCGAAGTGGAAACTCCTGTTTTACAACCTATACCTGGAGGAGCAGCTGCTCGCCCATTCATCACTCATCACAATAGTTTGGACATTCCCCTATATATGCGAATTGCCAATGAATTGTATCTAAAGCGTTTGATTGTCGGTGGTTTTGATGGCGTTTACGAATTTTCCAAGAACTTTAGAAATGAAGGGATGGATCGTACGCACAACCCTGAATTCACCGCTATGGAAATATATGTTTCCTACAAGGATTACAATTGGATGATGGATTTCTGTGAGCGCCTGTTGGAACACTGTGCCATTGCTGTAAACGGAACGTCCGAAGCTACATTTGGGGAACACAAGGTTAATTTCAAAGCACCATACAAACGTATAACCATGGCAGATTCCATCAAGGAATTTACTGATTTTGACATTACTGGAAAAACCGAAGACGAAATACGCAATGCTGCTGAAGGCATGGGCATTGCCGTGGACGACACAATGGGCAAAGGAAAGTTGATTGATGAAATATTTGGGGAAAAATGTGAAGGCAACTACATACAGCCTACCTTCATCACCGACTACCCAAAAGAAATGAGTCCTCTGTGCAAAGAACATAGGGACAACCCTGAATTGACTGAACGTTTTGAATTAATGGTCTGTGGAAAGGAAATTGCCAATGCCTATTCGGAATTGAATGATCCGATAGATCAACGAGAACGTTTTGAGCATCAATTGAAGTTGGCTCAAAAAGGAGATGATGAAGCCACGGAATTCATAGATCACGATTTTTTACGTGCCTTGGAATATGGTATGCCCCCTACATCTGGAATGGGAATTGGAATGGATCGCCTAATCATGTTCCTAACCAACAACCAATCCATACAGGAAGTATTGTTCTTCCCACAAATGAGACCAGAAAAAAAGGCAATTCCAATGAGTGATGATGAAAAGTCCGTTTTTACTCTTTTAAAGGACAACTCACCAATCGACTTGAACGATTTAAAGTCACAATCTGGTTTAAGCAACAAGAAATGGGACAAGACCATTAAAGGTTTGAACAAACTTGGTGTAGCCAAAGTAAATAAAACAGACGACGGCTTGTTTGTAGAAATGGTTTAACATGCAAATGAAGTCATCAATAAGATATAAGGCATGCATTCTTGGAGTGTATGTCTTTTTAATTTTCGTGCATTTTGTTTTAAAAGACAGATTCTTCCCCTTTGGCATTGTCTTTTATGCAACTCCACTAATATTGATTATTCTCTTTGGCTTCTTCACGTCCTTGCTATATTGGAAACGTAAAAAGACATTTATCATAATACTCATGTCTCAATTGTTATTATTCCTATGTTGGATCAACAATTACCATCTCGTAACAATAGACGAAAATAGCCCAAACAACATCAATTCCATCTTATTTTGGAATGTCGCAAAAAAGCATGACTTACCTACCGATGTAATCGTTGACAGAGTCAAAGCATTCTCAACAGACATGATAACCTTGGTTGAAGCTTCATACGCAAAGGACGAGGAAATAATCGATTTGAATGAAAATCTATACGGTTACCATTTTAAAAAATTGGAAGGAGACATGTTATTTGGTACAAAAGGAACAATAGACTCCGTCTTTTATGAGTATGAAGAACATCGTTATAAATTCAATCATGTAGAAACAACGATAGACAAGCGAAAAACAAGTATTTTGATTGTCGATGTCTACGCTAGTCCCCTGGTAAACAAGGAAGCATCTCTAAAAAAAATCCTGCACTATGCTCAAGAAAAGAACATTGACATCATTGTCGGGGATTTCAATACGCCCCATGAAAGCTTTCATTTTAAAAGCTACGCTACAAACTATACCAGTTTTCATGACTACGGAAATGGTTTTACTGCTACTTGGCCTCATCATTTTCCTTTATTGGAATTAGATCAAATTTGGGTAAAACCACATTTGTCTCCATACAGATTAAATAAGTTTTTATATTCTCAGTCTGACCATAAGTTATTGATAGCTCAATATTCAAAAAAATAAACAATGCTGCAAGGCCTTGTTTTTTTTGAAGCAATTGGAAGCTATAATAGATTTTCTGATGGATAAAGCAGGTTAAAAAAAGGAAAACAACTTACCAAGAACGGAGAAAACCACTCTAGTTTCACTTTTATAATTATCTCAATTTTGCAATATCAAAAAACAATTGATAAGGCGTTAACCGAAAAGCCTGCAAATAGAGTAAGTATATCTAATAAAACAAACATTATGGAAACTAGAAAATGCGAATGCATGGGTGGTGTATGCGCACCACGAAGAAAACAAGGTTTAGAGGTCAAACCAAAAAAAGGAAAATATGAATTGGTGAAACTAAAAGGACCAGGGTTGTTTTTAGGTGCTCATTTGAGCAAGCAAGGAGGCACCAATGACATTTCCTTTGTCGATTTGACCATTGATGGTCAAAATGTCTTCAATCTTTCATACGCTGCAATGAGAAACTTGGGGTTTACACAACAAAACCCATATGGCATGGTATTGGTAAAAACTGGATTGATTGAAAATGTGACATTGGGCTTTCCTTACCCGCTTAAATTCGAAAAGGAATTGGTATTGACGTTCTCCACGAATGAACCCAACATCGATCAAGTCATCGGAAACGTAATCTATGGGAAATGCTAGATAGTTGTTAGTCATCACATAAAAAAGAATCACTCAATTGTGGTTCTTTTTTTGTTGTAATTCATATCCTAATCCATTGAAACATATTATTCCAAAACAGAATCAATCCTTTCCAAGTAATCTTCAAACATGATCAAGTCATTGTGACTTCCTCCTTCTATGGTCGTAAATGCAATGAGTCCCTTTGGAGTTTCATCAAATAGCTTTCGCCCGGACTTGTAGGGCACCACTTTGTCTTTTGTACCATGAAATATGGAAATGGGACATTTTACATCTTTTATGAATTGATGATTGGGAAGTTTATAATTCAATAGCGACTCTATTGGAAATATTGGAAATCGATACTTGGCAACATCTGCAATACTATAATATGGTGTTTCCAAAAGGAGTTGCTTCGGTGTGTTTTTAGAAGCGACCCATGTTGCAATTCCCGTTCCCAGAGAACGGCCATAAACAGTTATTTCGCTTTCATCGTATTGTTTCTTCAAATTATCATAGAATAATTGAGCATCGTCATAAAGTGCACTCTCACTCAACTTCCCTTTGCTCTTACCATAAGTTCGATAGTCCATTACCAACACGTCATAATTCTTTTCTACAAAAAACTCCGCATAAGTTCCCCACCGCTGAATGTTCCCCTTGTTCCCATGGAAATACAGAATAACACCTTTTGGATTTTCAACTTTAAAATGTATGGCATTCAATGAAGCTTCATCTTCCGTTTTTATAGTCAATTCTTCGAAGTCATGAGAAAACACAAATTCATAGTCTTGAGCAAGTTCTATGGGCCTGAATAATATTTTTTCTTGAAACATATATAACGATGTACCTATTAACAAGTAAAAACCAATGATGGCAATGGTTATTCTTCTAATTTTTTTTTGATGTTTTTTTTGAGGAGTGAATGACATTTATGCTTGTGGTTGAAAAATCTATTGTTTCGGTCTCGGAATTGAGAATGTCGTTTATTATTCTATGATATGACTCGAAATTATTCAAGTTTTTGTGTCCTCCTCCAATTACCGTGTGCAATTTGGTCAGTTTGACATTTACCTTGGACAATTTAACGCTAGTCTTGTATGGAATCAACTTATCGTCCGTTCCGTGTATTATATGTATGGGGCATTGCACATATTTCAACCATTTGTATGTTGGCAAAGGGTATTTTATCAATACGGACAACGGCATGAAAGGCATATAGCGTGAAGTCACCTTTGTCAAACTATAATAGGGAGCATCCAACACCAACAACTTGGGATGATTGGTGGAAGCCAATTTCGATGCAAACCCAGATCCCAGTGAACGTCCGTAAATAATGATTCTATCTTCTGTGGTTCTCTCCTTTATCTTATTGTAGACCACCTGCAAATCTCTTTTTATCGCTTTTTGGGAACGCCTTCCCGTACTTTTTCCGAATCCCCTATAATCCACCATAAGCACACTATAGTCGTGTCTTGTAAAGTCCACTGCAAACTTTCCCCAACCTTTTATGCTTTTAGAGTTTCCTTTTAAATACAAGACGATTCCCTTAGACCTGCCTTTGGGTTTGAAGAGTACGCCGTTTATTGTTGCTCCATCACGAGTTTCCAGGTTGTATTCTTCAATTTCTTGATTGTCGTATAAAAACTGAAAGTCCTTTGGCAATTTTTCTGGTTTGAACAGGAAATAGTCCTGCAAATAATACAACGCCACACTTATTGTTATGTAAATAACAAGAACTATGATGATAATATGTAACCAATAGGGCATTATACGATGTATTTACATACAAGATATAAATTTTAATTGGAAACAGATTCAGAAATCGGATAGGATACCATGGCACCTATACGACTAAACAAAGTAGAATTACAGAGGTAGATTCTTCAAAAAAGTATTGGAAATCCATCTGTAATACAGATTCTTGTTGGTTACGTTAATGCCGCTTTGTCTCAATGTCTTGATTTTGTTAATGGATTTGAGAACTTGCAATGCGATTGCAAAGAGGATGACTAAAACTGTTATGGAAATTACTAGAGGGTTCATAATGCTTGACAACAAATGTTTGTTACTTTAAGGGGGTTATAATACTACACAACAATAAGAAATATAAATAGCATATAAAAATCGATACTATACATTATCTCGAAAAAGAACGTACTATTCGATTAAACGCAAATACTTTCGTTTATTCGTAATGCACTGAATGCCAGTCATTAAAAGATGTTATGAATTATATGTTCGAACAGGCAAAAAAGGTAAGAGTAATCTGTCTCTAGGTACCTTTTGTTCCAAACGCAATATCCAAAAGCGAGATGTTTGCAGTGAAGATAAAACAACAATGCCATTCTCTAACACAAACAAAAAAAGACTTTGGGCATTCCCAAAGTCTTTTCATATTCCTTATGGACAAATTCATCACAACCCCAAAACCGATGTCCCTTGTTCAAAAACGACATCCACTGGAATGTTGGCTTCGCTCAACCTATCCAAATCCTTCTGCAACTCTTCCGCTATGCTTCCATAATTGGTTACAAAATTACCGACGCCTTCATAATCCCCATCACCTTGGTAATTCAAAATGACTTCTGACAATGTTTCCATCGCGAATTCCATTTTTTGAAAATTCACAATGTAGGTTCCGTCATCATTTCTGGAAAATGCCCCCATTTGCTTGAAGAAATTGAAACGAATCATATTCGCCTTCCCATGAGCACTCGATGCCCCAAAGCGAACAGACCTAAAAATACCAGCCATGAAGGTGACCATGTTGTCTTTCAAATCTTCTTTCAACTCTCCTTTTGCATGTAGCTGTTGTACCATGTACAAGCCCAAAATGTCTGCCTTGCCTTCTTCCAAGGCGCTTGCATGTTCTTTGAGAGCCGTCCTTACCGTTCCTTTACCTGTTATCGTGTTTTTTATTCCCAAGCCATGTGCCACTTCATGAAACATGGTATTTGCAAAAAAGGCATCGAAGGTAATGTGCTTTCTCTGACTCGGATCTATCAAAACCACGGAAATTGGCAATAGAATCTTGTCAAACTTGGCTTTCATTGCATTTTTAAGTTGCAAACGACGCGTTCCCTTTTTAAGCTGTACCTCTTCGTCATTTGGCAAGTTGATTGCTATCGTCTTGCTTCCCGAATTGCAATCTCCTGCATAAAATACCACATCATAGGCATTTAAATCACTATCCGTTCCTGGTTTTTCTTGTTTGTATTTTTCGGCTACAGGCAGTCCTTTTTGCAACTCGGGCAAAAAACTACTGAACTTTTCCAAACGCTTGCTCCAAGCTTGGTCTTTGATTAAAACATACCCTTCGTGTGCTGCCTTGTTTCCGAACAGTTGGTCTTCATATGTCTCTATTGGGCCTATTACGACATCCAATGTATTGTTTTTCATGTCCATCCAAGCATAGTCGCTGGCTTGATACTCGTCATCCAACAACGCTTTGGATCTCAATTCCAAGTAAGTCTTCAATCCACTGTCTTCAGCAAGAGTCGAAGCTTCCAACAACAAATCGGATACTTCTTTCACTTCTTTTTCGAATTGCTCGTGGTAGGGTATCGTATGCAATTTTCCTTTTCCGTCCCTACGCACGAAATTGTAGATGCTGGATTTGTTTTCCATTTCTGCACCTTCAAATTCTTCCTTGGTCATGTCCTTTGGATAGAAGTTGGCGCCCTTTGGCTTTTCTCCCACTCCAACTACAAAAGGCTTGTTGTTTGCCAACCTGTCCCATGGTCCATAATTGATCTTTACATATTTCCTGGTATCTTCATCCTCTATCGTTTCCAATAGTTTGTTGACATCCCCATAGGCTTCATAGGCAAACAACGCATTCATTTTATCTGCCGCCTTTATTAGAATTGGCAACATTTTACGTTCATTCTCTGTTAGTGCGCTTAAATCCGACGTTAATTTCACACTGACGTATTTATCTAAATTGGTTTGCATTTCCGTCTTCTCTGTTTTAATCGCATTGTCATTGTTGGCATCTATCACTGTTTTATTGACATCTTCCTTACAAGACCATAAAACTGCCATTGCCAATATGGCTACAAATGTGTTTTTCATTGTTTGAATAGTTATGTTGAAGCTCAAAGTTAGCCAATTTTTAATTATTGTTCCACATAGTCTGCTATGGGAATTTCATTTATCAAGACATCCTTTAAAACGGCATCTCCTTCTTTTATGTAAACCAATCCATAGGTATTGTTTGGCAACGAATCTCGCTGTGCTTCCCTATAGGCGTCTTCTGCTGGTTTGGCTTTGCTTTCCTCCATATAAAAACGGTCGAAGGGCAAATTGAAATGTATCGTTTTCTTGTTTTGATCATACCATCTTGTTTTGACTATGACATAATCATTTTCAATGTCCAATGGTGTTTTGCTCACCTTCATCAATTCGGCAAATCCCAAACTATCCTTTTTTAGATAGACATAGGCATCTTCGTTCCTTTCCCAAAGTGAGTCCTTGGAAATGCCTGCATTCATTTCATATCTCAAGGTTATGTACTTGCCTCTAAAAGGGTCACTTGGATCTATGGGTTGCGTTCTAAACTTGTAAGCTGCCCCTGTGTCCAAAATGGTTTCTTGTCCTAAAATCATTTGAGCAGGAACTAATAGTTGTACTATGGCCACCAACATGAACAACATAAACAGGTATTGTGGTTTTATTTTTTTCATGACAGTTATTTTAAAGTTTTTCTTCTTTGTTTCTTTGTTTTTTGAACATGACATAATTGGTTACAAAAAAACCCATGCCTACTACCACAAACAACAAACCTTTGATTGCAAACCCCATATTGGTATCTACGAATCGACAAAATATCAAAGCTGCAACAATTGTCAATCCATAGTTCAATACGCCAAAATGCATTTTATCCACTCCTATTTTAATTGCATTCACCCCCAAAGCAAAGAGCAACACGTTTGATATTATCGTTGGTATGACGGCATTTGTCAATCCTATAAAGAACAATGCGCTCATTATCATGAATATGAAATGAAACAAATTAGTCTTCTCTACTCTATTTTTCATAAACAAATAGACCAATGCGAATACGGCAGCAGTGAACAACACTGCAACCAAGGACACGTCTCTCATATCTGTTCCTACAATGCCATACACGTCTCTCCAAACCCATTTGAAACTGGTTATCAACAACAAAACAACCGTACCCATGGATCCCAAGACCAAGTATCCATTTTGCCTTAGCTTCAAATTGTCGAATTTTGGCATCTTTCCCAAGTTGTAGAACAGTCCAAATAAAATGATGTAGGATAGAAAAATCAATTCATCGAATCTTACAATGAACGCTCCCAAAACAACAACTAGGCTCAATGGCAACAACCAATTAAAAATAGAGGTGATATTTTCCTTGGATCTTTTTTGTATCAATCCTACGTAATAAGGCATCAAGGTTAAAATGAGCAACAAATACACCCAAGGGACGTTGTCCCCGTAAGAGTAACCATATTCGCAAGCATAGATGGTTGCAAATACCATATGTAACAAGGCTAGACCGTTGGATTTTAAAAGGTAAATCAATGGAGCACACAACAAAACCCAAGTAAGCATGTAACTACTGAAGTTTCCTGGGATGTTGTAAATCTGACTTACCATGGCCATGGATGCTCCCACTGCAAAAAACAAAAAAGTCCCAGAAGCCTCCTTCCAAGTCCGACTTTTCTTTTTCAACATGGAAAACCCTACCAATGTTTGCCCTATCAGCAACGGAATGAAAGCAAGCAGTGTTTTTACGGTTTTCGGAAAAACATCCCAATTGTGTGCCAATATTAAAATTATTCCCAATCCAATCAAAATAGAGCCCAATACACCAAAAACGGTAAACAACCTATTCGGGTTATCACTGTTTTTCGATTTGTAATAGCTTTCTATTTTTATGGCTACGTCTTTGGATATCACTCCATTTTCGACCAGTTCCGGTAATTCCCTTATAAGTTTCGAGTTCATTTGTATTTTATTTATGATGAGTACATCCCTCCTTCTAAGCATAAGGAAAGAGCGACAAGCTTAACCCTATTAATATGATTGTCTTTATGATAAAAAGACTATTTTTAATGGTTAAGTTTTTCATCTTCATTATAAGAAACCAATCCATTAGAGCAAAAACAATTCCCAATCCCATTAAAAATGGAATTGACAAAACGAATATCAATGAAGCGCCTCCTCCTGCCACTTGAAAAAAGGCTTTCAAGACAAGTGTTGTTATTGAACACAACAAAAGAATAGTTATTCTTAATTTCCCTTTCATGATGGACACTGCATTAAGTTGACTGACAAACAATAAACTTGGTTACGGTCAGCCCCATACCTACAACAAGGATTACTACTGCTACTTGCGCATAAGTCTTTTCCTTGAATTTATTTAGACATAGTCCCCTTATTGCTAAAAACAACAAAAATGGTTGTCCCAAGATACAAGGTATTGTCAACATTTCTTGTACGACTCCTATTAAGACAAAACGACAATGAAAGATGCTATGATTAAGATGCAATAAGAATAAAAACAAAAAAGCAAATGTCCCCAATGCCAATATTAATTTTTCTGATGCCATTTTTTTATTACTCATAAAAGCTCATTTTTTTTGTTTTAAAATGGTGCAACACGATAGCCGCACCATTTTATGGTCAACCAATCAAGTCAACCAATCATCAAAACAAAAAGATCATATAGATAATGATTCCTTCGGCAATGCCTGTTATTATGGACATTCCCAAAATGTCCTTGATTTTACTTCTCAAAAAGAATACTGTGCTCAGCACCGCTATGATCGCAGCCAGCAAAACTTCCAATGCATCGATCTCCGACAGCAAATAGGTAATCCCGGTAAACGCCGCTGTGACTCCAATCGTTATCAGGCCAAATTTCATGATTTCTGGTTTATTGTAGTTTCCTTCTTTAAACCCATTTCTCAAATCTCGCAAAATAGACAAGATGAAAAGCAATGGCACTACTGATAAAAAAGGTGCAAATACGACTTTAATCCCTTTTTCGATGTTTAGATTGTTGTAGTAGAAAAATGCTATGGCGGTAAACGCCAGCAGCCCAGTTACTATTATGGATTGAAATGTGAACAGCAATTCTCTTTTGCTTGTGTTCTTTTTCTCGTTTGAAGTATTGAATATTTGATTCATAATTTTATTGTTTTTGATGATTAAATTGTATTTGTTTCAATTGATTTCACATTCTTGTAAATTTTCATCTTCAATCTTGTTTCTCTTTACATAGCCATGGAGTAAGATGTACAATCCTATGGCAGACGAGATATGTTTCAATGAATGTCCACTGATTATTCGTAAATGATCGTGAATTGGATTGTCATAATGTTCCAAAACCTTTGCCAGAGCATAAGCCATGAGCAATACCCAATATCCCAGCGTGTTATCATACTTGGATTTAAAGAACACAAGAATGATTGGGATAGCCAAAATGGGATAGAATTGAATTAGAGCATAAAGCCTCAAATCATTGAATTCAATCCATATGTAGATGGATGCCATCCCCAATACCAGCAATGGATACAATAACACATATCCTATTCTATCCCCAACAAACTCGCTTATCACCATTGAAAAAAGAGCCATGAAGACCATGCACATTGGCAACCTATCCCAAACCAACGTAACGTCGTTCGGGTTAAGGTGGTAATAGCTTGATCCAAGTGAAACGAGAACAAGTCCTAGAAAAAAGAACACATATTCAGTTTTGTCTTTCGTAATGGGCTTCAGCTTGCACAACCCCATAAGACCAACGATCATAAATGGCAAGTTTGACATTACATTCCAAAAATTAGGAATTCCAACCATCGTTTTCGAATCGCTAAAATCATGATAGGCTTGGCTCTGCTCTATAGGAGGGTGCTTAAGTATGATGGCAACCATAATGACAATCGTTGTCATTAGAAGCACATATCCCATATTTTCTCTTTTAAACATTGAATGCATCTTTTCCACTAATTAACTTGACAAAAAGAAAACGTGTACGGCCAATGACAACAACACACCACTTAAAATTCCATTTACCCTCAAATTGTTATATAAAACATAGTTCAGCACATAACTACTTATCGTCGTCGAGTTTATAAGATGTGCAAAAATCAAGTTGTCTTCCAACTTTTGTTGCGTCACCACCTCCAACAATTGCATTGTTGCCAAACTGGAAACTACTGCTATCAGCAACAAGATGGTAGCTGGTCTTTGGTTTTTAAGTTTGTATTCATCTGTGTTTTTGGGCAAGAAATGCTCTATTAAGATGAAACGCACAAAAAACAACATGGGTATTGGAAATAAAATAGAGGCTATGATCTTTATGACATCCTTGAACGTCTTTATTTCATCGTACCCCAAAAACACCAAATAGACGAATACCAAAACCGAAACTCCCACAGTTACGACAAAAGCTATATTTACTTGCTTCAATTTCATTTTAAACACCTAGAGGGGTTATCGCATTTGACACATTGGTCCCCATAAAGGCAATGCACTTGTTGTAGCCTTCTATAAGTTCTCGTTGAATCGCTTTCGAAAAAATAGTCATTGTTCCCAATGCGACTATTAAAATTGTGGTTTTCAAATAATGGTTCATATCGTTTTGTTTTAATGATTACATGACAAAAGTGCAATACAAACCAGAAGCAACAAACACAATTTACACAATAAACTGACGATATTTTTTAATTAAAATGCTTAAATTTAACTATATTTTAAAAACAAAATACATTTTTACTGACGACTAAATGACAAATTTAAATGACATAATATCCACATTTTCCATTGAAGAACAACAGCAATTCATATCGTATCTGGAAAAGAAGAACAAGCGAAGCGACGCCAAAAACATTGAATTGTTCAAACTCTTGGCCAAAAATGAATACGATTCCAAATCGTTATGCATCAAACTCTACAAAAGCGATAAAAAAGATGCCTACCACGCTTTGAGAAAACGTCTATACCAATCCATGATAGACTTTATTGCCAATGCCAATTTAAAAGAAGAGAATTCTATAGACATGCAAATCATAAAATACATTCTTGCATCAAGAACCTTTTTAACTCACAAACACTATAAAGTAGCATATAAGGTTTTGGACAAGGCAGAAAAAATTGCCACAGAACATCACTTGTTCGCCATGTTAAACGAGATCTATCACACTAAAATCCAATATGCCTATGCCAATCCTCAAGTAGACATAGATTCATTGATTGACAAGTTCAAAAACAATCAAAAGAACAACTATCTGGAAGACCAACTCAACATCGTCTATGCCAAAATAAGACAAACATTGAACGACATCACATACAAGGGAGACGTTGTAGATTTCGAGACACTGCTAAATGACACATTAAAGGCACACAACATAAACATAAACGATTCCATGTCTTTTAAATCGTTGTACCAATTGATGACCATCGTCAGCATTTCAGCTTTTGTGTCCAAGAACTATTTGAAGACCGAGCCCTTTCTCATTCATACCTATAAAACGATACAAGCCCACAAAAACAAGGACAAACAACTATTCTATCATATTCAAGTTCTGTATATGATAGCCAACACCTTGTTCCGAAACAAGAAATTCAATGATTCTCTATCCTATCTAAACCAGATGCATGAACTCATGTCGTCAAGGCAAAAAAAACATCACAAGACCTTTGCATTGAAATACAATTTGCTTTTGGCTCTCAATTACAACTACTCCAACCTTCAAGGCAAAGCCATTGAAACATTGGAATCCATAGTAAGGCAGAAGCACCAAGATGCGGAAAGTTTGCTTGACATCAATTTGAGTTTGGTCATGTTTTACATTCAATCTGGAGACCATAAAAAGGCACATCAATCATTTTCCAAGTTCTACCATACGGACAAATATTACGAAACAAAAGCCGGTAAGGAATGGGTTGTCAAAAAGAATCTAATAGAAATCATCCTACACATAGAATTGCAAAACATCAATTTGGTGGATTCTAGGCTGCTGAGCTTTAAAAGGCATCATTTCGAATATTTGAAAAGCATCAATCAGCAACGCGTGATCACTTATCTGTCTTTTGTCGAGGAGTACTACAAAGCTCCAGAAAAGGTAGGATCCCTTTCATTTTTCAACAAGGTACAAAATGCTTTCGAATGGTTAAGTGCGGAACAGGAAGACATTTTCGTCATGAGCTATTATGCTTGGCTAAAAAGTAAAATGGAAAATACGCCTCTATACATTACTACCTTGAACTTGATCAAAGAAGCACAAATTGTTAATTAGACGTTAAAAATGAAATGGGCTTTAAACCTTTTTGATACGCAACGGTCTTAGAATCAATTAACAATTAAAACAAATTAAAATGAAAAAATTGACAATGCTGGCAATCGCATTGATCTCTCTTCAAGCCACTGCTCAAGACAGAAGGGAAGATCAGAAAGACTCAAGAAAGGAAAGAGTTGAAAAAATGAAGAACATAAGCGCAAAGGACATGGCGCAATTGCAAACAAAGAAAATGACCTTGCATTTGGATTTAACCGAAGCACAACAAAAGAAAATAGGAGAGCTAAATCTTAGAGATGCAAAAAATAAAAAAGCAAAGATTGAAAAGAGGTTGAAAGAGAAGAAAGAAGCAAAAAAACGCTCTCAAGAAGAACTCATAAAAATGCAGAATGAAAAATTGGACAAACAAATTGCCAAGAAGAAGGAAATGAAAGCCATTCTTACTGCCGAACAATATGAGAAATGGGAGAAAATGCAAGCAAAAAGAAGCAAGCATATGAAAAAGAAAAAAATGCACCGCAAGAAACATCAAATGCAGGACAGAAAAGAAAAAGGCAGAAAGGAGCATAAGCGTTAAAAATAGCTAATTGCAGATTGTTTTTTTACAAAAAAAAGGTGCTGACCATCCAATAGGCATCTTTTTTATTTGCTAATTTTATGTAAATAGCTTTACTTTGAGTAATTAACGCCTAATTATCTAAAATGATGAAAAAATTAGTTACTTTATGTCTTTTTGCCTTTGTAATGCTCTTGGGAACACAAGCAGTTTCAGCCCAAAGCAAAACTGAAATAAACAAGAGAGCAGAAGCCTCAGCAAAAAAATTGCAACAGTTATTAAAATTCGACAATGACGTGTTGTCACAAGTGTACGAAGCTTACAAGGAGTTTGTAGACAAACAGAACACCATTGAAAAGACAAACAATGCTGGATCCGAAGAATACAATAAAAATCAGGCTTTAATTCAAGAACGTCTTTCCAAAATGATCAAGACTGCATTAAACGACAAGGAACTATACAACAGGTACTTGATAGCAACAGATCAACCAGGAGCAAAAGCTTCCAAAAATACATCTCAGGGGCGCACAAGCAACACTCCTCCTAAAAGAGGATAAGGGGATGCACCCATTGCAAATAAAAAAGCGATTCCATATGGAATCGCTTTTTTATTTTTAATTTCTTTTCTTCTCTATTTGGAAAAAACAGAATCACAAACTTCAATCGTCTTATCCAAATCCTCATAAGTCAAAGCATCTGCGACAAACCATGTCTCAAAAGCACTAGGAGCAATATAAACACCTTGTTTCAGCATGTCGTGGAAAAAAGTTTTGAATGTTTCATTGTTTCCTTTCGCAGCTGTTTCAAAATCCACCACCTCAGCTTCGTCAAAATGCACGGAAATCATTGATCCTACTCTATTTATCGTATGAACGACATCATTTTTTCTCAAGACTTCAGACAATCCCTTGTGCAAATATTCTGTTTTCTTCGCCAAACGTACAAATACATCTGCATCATCATTTAAAGTAGTCAACATTGCCAAGCCTGCTGCCATTGCCAATGGGTTTCCACTCAATGTCCCAGCTTGATATACTGGCCCCAGAGGAGCCAAACAATTCATTATTTCTTCTCTCGCCGCAAAAGCTCCAACAGGCAGTCCTCCTCCAATTACCTTTCCAAAGCAAACTATGTCTGCATCTATGCCATACAATTCTTGAGCTCCTCCTTTTGTCAAACGAAATCCCGTCATCACCTCATCGAAGATCAATAGTATTCCATTTTCATTGCACAAATTGCGCAAGCCTTGCAAGAAACCTTCCTTTGGAGGGATGCATCCCATATTTCCGGCAACCGGTTCTATTATTATGCAAGCTATCTCATTCGAGTTTGCTTCGATCAACTCGGCTACATTGGACAAGTCATTGTAACGTGCCAAAAGCGTATCCTTTGCCGTACCTTCCGTCACACCTGGACTGTTAGGTGTTCCAAAAGTCACTGCTCCACTTCCTGCTTGTATTAAAAACGAATCGCTATGCCCGTGGTAACAACCAGCAAATTTTATTATTTTGTCTTTTCCCGTGAAACCTCTTGCCAAACGCACGGCACTCATACAGGCTTCTGTCCCAGAATTGACGAATCTTATCTTGTCTATGTTTGGAACCATCGATACGGCCAATTCCGCAATCTTTGTCTCTATTTCGGTAGGCATACCAAAGGAGGTACCCTTCTTGGCTTTCTCTATGACAGCAGAAACCACTGGTTCGAATGCATGTCCCAAGATCATAGGCCCCCAGGAATTGATGTAATCTATCAATTGGTTGCCATCCTCATCGTACAAATAGGCGCCTTTTGCCTCTTTCACAAAAATCGGAGTTCCTCCGACAGCCTTGAAAGCTCTTACTGGAGAATTTACACCTCCAGGTATAACTTGTTCTGCTTGTGCAAACAATGCACTGCTTCTTTTATAAATCATATGTTGCAATTAATCTTTTGGCAAGGGTTTCACAAATAGCATTTGGCCTTCGAACAAATCGTTATTCTCTAGGCCATTTAAATCTTTGAGTTCTTGAACAGAAACGTTATAACGTCTAGAAAGAGAATACAACGTATCTCCCTTTACAACGGCATGTTTCTCGTTTACGCCAGTATCTTTTCCTAGGACCTCAGCATCGAAGCGATCCAATTGATACCTTTCTATTAGACTTATCAATTTTTGCGGGTACTTTCTATCTGTTGCATAACCAGCTGCTCTAAGGCCTTTTGCCCACCCCTTATAGTCATCCTTTTTAAGTATGAACAATTTGGAATACCGCTTGCGTTCCTTCAAAAACAGAGAATGATCCCTGAATGAATATTTTGAGTTCTTGTATTTTCTGAAACATTCCTGATCCTTGTCATCATCATGATAGATTCGACCACCAGTCCAGCCACTATGGCATTTAATTCCAAAATGGTTGTTGGCCTCTTTAGACAAACGCCCTTTTCCTGAACCCGACTCCAAGATGCCTTGAGCCAAGGTAATGCTTGCCGGTACACCGTAGTTTCGCATTTCGTCTTGGGCAATGTCACTATAGATGGCTATGTATTCTTCAGTAGGGCTAGAGTACACCTCTGGCGTATTCTTTATTGCAACTTCTTCCCTTGGCTCAACTACAACTTTTGGCCTTGGTTTGTTTTTAACGACTCCAACGGTTTTCGTTTTGGGTTTCGTCGTTGTTACTTTGCGCTGTGACCCGCAACTGGACACCAACACAGCCAAAACTAAAATAATAAGTAAATGTCTCATCAACTATATTGTATTAGTGGTATTCTTTTTTGTTTCAAAATCTTGTTCATTCCTTCTATGCCCTGCAATCCTCCTGTGTGAATAGCCAATATTTTTGAATGTTTAGGAAAATAGCCTTGTTTGATCATATCCATTATTCCAAATAACATTTTTCCTGTATAGATGGGATCCAAGGGAATCTCGTTGACGGCATTGAACGTATTAACAAACGTTACCAACTCCTCATTTATTTTTGCATACCCCCCAAAATGATAATCATTGATCAGTTTCCAATTTTCCTGCTTTGCAAACTTACTAATATCTTCGTTTAAAAAACTACCCTTCAAGGCCGAAAAACCTAAAATTTTCTGATTTGGTTTTGAACTGTTGATCAATCCTGAAAGCGTACCACCAGTACCAACTGGCGCACAAACATAATCAAACTCCTTATCCTCCTCTGTCAATATCTCCTCGCAACCCTTTACTGCCAAATTATTTGTCCCACCCTCTGGTATCCTGTAGAACTCCCCAAATTCGGTTTTTAATGCTTTTAGAAATGATAAATCGGTTTTACATCTATAATCGCTTCTACTTATGAACTTGAATGCCATTCCTTTTTCTTTGGCCTGTGACAAAGTAGGGTTTTCGTCTACCTTATCGACCAATTCCTGCCCTCTTATGATTCCTATCGTCTTCAAGCCATATGCATTTCCGACTGCTGCGACTGCTGCTATATGGTTGGAAAATGCCCCTCCAAACGTCAATAAGGTATCATATCCTTCTTCCATGGCAAACAAGACATTGTACTTCAATTTTCGATACTTGTTTCCAGAAACAATAGAATGAATTAAATCCTCTCGCTTCACATCCAAAGATACATCAAAACCAAAACCTTGATTTACTGACACATTAACAGATTTTATTGTGTTAAAAACTAAATTTAAACTGCTTTTCATCGATAAAAAAATCATTTAATAGAGTTAAAGTTGCATTTCACATTTTTTTTAATTACTTTTCATCGATTAAATATGCGTTTCAAAGACAATACATTGTTTTGATCCATCTTTTTGATTACCTTTTAAATGCTCCAAGATTAAATACCTATTCAGATTTATTTATCTGATTGCTCCCGGGTTAATCGTCGTTTGTTAAATTTTAACCTTTATAACAATTTCATAATAAACCATGGATTGTTAAATTTCAAACCATCCCGAATATGAATAGAAACTTACTCTCTGCTCCAAATGTAATTAATTTCATTTACAAGACACTCAAAACACATAAGCACTTTACATATTTATTTACCTTGTTCCTACTGCCTCTTTGCGGTTATGGCCAATGTGCAGGCATTGCCAACAATGCATGCACCACGGCTGCCCCGACGGTAATAAGCACAAGTATCTCTTGTACTCCTCCAGTAACTCAAGGAGGAAGAAGGAACTTTCTAGTCACCAACATGATTGCTGGTGCCACCTACAGAGTATCCAATTGTGGTTCTGGATATAACACCCAAATGACCATTCGAGACTCAAGTGACACTGTTGTAGCCAGCAATGATGACAACGGCCCTGCTTGTTCAGGAACGGAGGCATCCATAGACTTCATACCACCTACAACTGGGGACTACAGAATACATTTGAACAGATTTGATTGCGCAACCACAAACAACCCGAATGGGGACATCGTGGTAACCTACACGAGTGCTCCTACTCCTCCAAGCAACAACGACTGTTCCAATGCCATCGCCTTGACCACAAATTTAAGCTGCAGTTTTGCAACCTATACCAATCTAAATGCAACAGACAGTGGAGAAACACCGACACCGGGATGCTCCAGTTACCTTGGCGGCGATGTCTGGTTTTCCGTGGTCGTACCTGCTGCTGGCAGTTTGGAGATCGATACCAACACCGGTGTCATAACAGATGGCGGTATGGCTGTCTATTCTGGAACTTGTGGGTCGTTGGCTCTGGTGGCCTGCGATGAC
>JAHDHI010000059.1:18014-32407 GCA_020631395.1 Bizionia sp. | reverse complement strand
GTTGCTCCTCTATTTATTACTAAATTGTATCCCAAAGCAACGCAGGACACACAGCCTAGGCCAACAAACTACAATAGATTATTATGATTGTGACCCCACAATTATAAACAAAGCAACGACCATTAAGGAAATACTGGAAAAAGCTGCCAGTATTATGAACTTGACTATTGTAAATACAACCATTCATGAGTTTTCACCTATAGGAGTAAGTGGTGTCGTCGTTATCAAAGAAAGCCACATAGCAATACATACTTGGCCAGAACACAAATATGTAGCCTTGGATTTTTTTACATGTAACCATTCATCGGACTTGAAAGAAGGTGTCCTGTGGATAAAAGAACAATTCAAGGCCAAGAGAATCGAAGAACATTCATCTCATAGAGGTCTTTTGGAAAAAATGCAAAAAATGTCATGAGTCTGAAGAAAAAAATCGCCTTGTATTTTGATGACGAAAAAGGCAATGCCATAGGAGATGTCCTTTTAGAACATTTCATATCTGCCCTCATCATCGTCAATGCCATTGCCATCATATTGGAATCTTACAACGGCATCTACGATCAATACCATTCGCTTTTCTATTATCTCGAAATTTTCTCCATCATATTCTTCACAATCGAATATGCCATTCGCATATGGATAGCAGATATGATCTATCCAAAATTATCAGCCTCAAAAGCAAGGTTAAAATACATCGCATCATTCATAGGAATAATAGATTTGATATCGATCTTACCTTTCTACCTACCTTTCATCTTGAAAATAGATTTAAGAATAGTCAGAGTATTGCGCCTATTCCGATTGCTACGCATCTTAAAACTAAATAGACATTTCAAATCACTGAGAATCATACGCTCTGTGATAGTCAAAACAAAAAACGAGATCATCGTAACTGCCTTTCTGGTATTCATCCTACTTATTTTAGCATCCACATTGATGTATAACATAGAGCATAAAGCTCAACCTGAAGCCTTTCAGAACATAGGGCAGGCACTTTGGTGGGCTGTGGCAACATTGACAACGGTAGGTTATGGTGACATTTACCCCATAACGGGTCTAGGAAAACTCATGAGTGCAGTAATAGCGCTACTGGGAATTGGTTTTGTAGCATTGCCAACGGGCATTATAAGCTCGGCATACATTGATGAGATCAGAAAATCAAAAGCTCAAGAAAAATGCATTTGTCCACACTGCAATAAAGAAATAGCATAATTATGTTTGGAAACAACGACAAAGAAGAGTACCCACTGAATAAGTTGAAATTGGACTATACCTTCGATTTATTCAAGACTGAATGGAAAATCATGGAAGTTGGAGAATATGACTGGAACTTGGAGAATAACAGCATAGAATACACCATACGATCCTCGGAAAAAACCGCGTATGTAGAAGTAGAATACATAAAAGGGAAATATGAGGTCATTTACAGTGAAGATGTGGACATTGACCCTTCCTTTTTAATAGAAGCCATAAAAGATGAAAGCATCTACTTCGACGACAATGAATATGTACTGGAGGAAACCTACTCCGGCACTTATAAGAATCCAAATACATTTACAAGAAGAGAGACGTTGGAAAGCCATCTATTCTATTGCAAGGATTCCATTTTAACCATAGAGAAATGGGATGATGGAACATACGAAGCTTTTTTAGGAGAAGAGATAAAAGCAAAGAAGATAAAAAACATCAAAGCCCAATAAAATGACAAAAAACATACTAATCTTGATAATGCCACTTCTAATGTTGGCTTGCGGAAAAACAGAAAAACAATCCAAACAAGTAGCACGAGAACCATCGGAAATCATTAGGAAGTCGATACCCACAAATGACTTCTCCCTTGTTTTAGATGACATGACCATTAAAGAAGAAGCAAATCAAATAGACCATAGACACAAATACAAGGTTCTTGAGTTAATCGGTGATTCTCTGCACACCACATCGAAAGGCTGGCAATCCGTGAATAAAACGTTTTTTGTAAAGCACCAAAATGATTTGGGCATGGAAATCATGTCCAGACATAATGGCAAATCATCATTCACAGCACAGCCCGTAGGCTTTGGTTGGGCCATTGGCAATGAAAAACATGGAGAATGGGTAGATGCTTCCAAAGACTCCACAGCTACCAATACAGCTGGAACTACACATCATAGAACTTGGAGAACACACTCTACAAGCCCTTTTTTCTGGTTATGGCTAGGCTCCAGAAGAAGCATTTTTAGAAACGACTACAACAGTTACAGATCCTACAATGGGGCTGGACAAAGTTACTATGGCAAAAATAGTTCCAACAACACCTATGCCTATGGTACGAGAAGCGATTACCAGAAAAAGACCAGGCCTTCCTTTTTCTCTAGAAGACAAAACAATAGCAGCAGTTGGAATTCTTTGAATAAAAAATCGTCAAGAAACTCCTCTAGATATAACAATGGCTCCTCAACAAGATCCAGATCTGGAGGCATAGGAAAATAACAGTTTTGAAATATTCGAAAAAACAAAAGTCGTTTACATTAAAGGTAGCCCTATTTGCAACTGGCATTAGCGGCATAGTAGCAGAATACATTTTGTCTACGTTAGCTTCCTATTTTATTGGGAATGCAATTTTACAGTTTACTTTGATTGTATCCATCATGCTTTTTGCAATGGGCTTGGGTAGCCGACTAAGTAAATCATTGACTAAAAACGTAGTGTTGTATTTTATCGCTACGGAATTGATATTATCCGTTTTAGTTTCTTTTTCTGCTCTAGTCTCCTACCTCATTTATGGATTCACAGACATTTCATGGTTGGTCATTTACCTCTTGTCCATTTTGATAGGAGTACTCATAGGATTGGAAATACCATTGGCAACACGTATAAATGACAACTTTGAGGAATTACGCGTAAACATCTCCAACATATTGGAAAAGGACTACTTTGGCAGTTTGATTGGTGGATTGTTTTTTGCGTTTGTAGGCCTTCCCTACTTGGGATTGACCTACACACCATTCATTTTGGGCATCCTCAACCTAGGCGTTTCTTTTTGGCTATTTCTAGTTTTAAAGGAAGCCTTGTCAAAAAAAACACAACGCTTGTTCACAATCGCATACATCGTAGTAAGTACTTCGATAATTGCTGGTTTGTATTTTGCACAACCTATAGTAAAATATGGAGAACAGGCCAAGTTCAAAGATAAAATCGTATACAACAAGCAAACAAAATATCAAAAGATAGTCATTACCAAATGGAAAGATTGGCATTCTCTTTACATTGATGGAAATCAACAGTTATCGACTTTCGATGAATTCATGTACCATGAACCGATGGTACATCTGCCTATGCAACTCATCAGTAAGAAATCCAATATTTTAATATTAGGAGGAGGAGATGGTTGCATTGCTCGAGAAGTGTTTAAATATGAGGATGTCGAAAAAGTGACATTGGTAGATTTGGATGAAGAAATGCTCACTTTGGGAAAAGACAATTCCATTTTCATAAACTTGAACAAAGGTGCCATGAACAATCCTAAATTGACTTCCGTTGCAAAAGATGCCTTTACCTTTCTTGAAAACACCAACGAAAGCTACGATGCCATATTCATAGATTTGCCAGACCCCAACAATGTGGATTTGAATAAACTATACACCAAAGAGTTTTATTATCTGTGCAAACAAAATCTCTCTGACAAAGGTATTCTCATAACACAATCCGGTAGTCCTTACTATGCGACAAAAGCATTTTACTGCATTGAAAAGACAATGCGTACCGCTGGCTTCAAAACACTCCCTATGCACAATCAAGTATTGACTTTGGGAGAATGGGGGTGGATCATAGGTACCAAACAAGATGTTTCCAAACAACGATTGGCGCAAGTAGATGTTTCCAACATGCCGTTGAAATGGTTTACGAACAATTCGGTGAATCAAATCACATCTTTTGGAAAAACATTGGTGGACACCACTGGAATCAAAGTTAATACCATCTTTTCCCCTAAACTATATACCTATTACAAACAAGGCAATTGGGATTTGTATTAACCTTTTTCATAGGTATGAATAATTACATTATTCATACTAGAATTGGTATCAACGATCTGAATAGAAAACCAAATTCAGAACAATGCAATAAAAAAACTCATCAATTGAATTGATGAGCTTTTCATTTAAATATGATTGAAAACCTAAAAATAGGTAACATCGAAACTACCTTCCGTAATTTCATAACTTGTTCCCGTTCCTCCTCCCAAAGGGGCAGCAGTAAATTGAAATGTTCCAATTAATTTCTTGTTTACTGCATCATGTGTAGTAATGGTCACTGTCCCTGTTCCAGAATTTATGCTTGTGGTACCTATGTTGTATTGGGCGTTTGGAGCTGAAAAACTGGCAAAATCATAAGTTCCAGGCGTAACGTCCCCAGGCAAAGTAACACTCATAGTTTCCAGACTGTTTTTTGTTGCCACCACCGCTATGGTAGTCATACCCGCAAGACTAGTATAAATACCATTGATGGCATCTTCAACAAATTCATCTCCATCTACCTTGGCAAAAAACGCATTGTTATTGTCACCACTTACCAATGTGCCTGTATATGGAACATTTGTAAAAATACCATTTGTAAACTCTTTCGAAGTCATCAAACTGGGGTTGTTTCCTGTAAAGAAAAAAGTACCGCTCATAGTTTCGTTCTCTTCATCTATTTCTGTAATGGTAACCTCGCCTTGAGACTCAATGCCATCGGACATCGCAATCCAAGTACCATTCGAAGAATTGTTTTGCTCGCTATATGCTCCTCCATTCACTTGTACGCCATTGGTAACTCCCAACTGATACGTACCAACTTCAATGCCTTCAGAAATGGTAAGTATAACGGATTCTCCATCGGTACCTCGCAAACCTGTTATGTTCGTAACGTCATTCAACACAGTGGCACTTATGGCATCTGCAACAAAGGTCTGTCCATCGAAATCAACTTGAAAACTTCCTGCTTGGGTATTGTCAGGATCATTAATATCTACCCCATCAGCATTTACAAAATCACCTTCCAAAGGTTCATTTTCACAAGTAAAAGCAGACAATAAGACAAACAAGGTCAAAAATGGTATTATTTTTTTCATAAGTATAAAGATTAAAGTTGATTTTTATGCAAACATAGTGAATTTCAAGACTAATTCAAGTCTCCATTCTTTGGCACTCTGAATAACAATATGATGCCCATTAAGAAGAATATGAACAAACACAGAAATGCATTGCGCATGCTCCCCGTTATTTGGTCTATGGAGCCAAAAATAATCATTCCGATGACGATACCTATTTTCTCCGCCACGTCATAAAAGCTAAAGAAGGAAGTCGTATCTTCTGTTTCTGGCAAAAATTTGGAATAGGTGGATCTTGCCAAGGATTGTATGCCCCCCATAACCAATCCGACAACTCCTGCCGTAATGTAGAATTGGGTTGGGGTTTCAACGAAATAGCCCCAAAAACAAAGACACATCCATATGGCATTGATAACAATCAACGTCTTTATGTTTCCAAATTTGGAAGAAGCTCTTGAAGTCAATATTGCTCCAAAGACCGCTACCACTTGAATCACCAAGATACTAATTATTAAGCCTGTCGTTTTTTCGCTTGGACTAACCCAAGCTATTTCCTCTTCTCCAAAGTAGACCGCCACCAACATAATGGTCTGTACTGCCATACTAAAAACGAAAAATGCTACCAAATAACGTTTCAACCTCAAATCCAAGACCAACTCATTCCACACCAACTTCAATTCCTTGAATCCGTTGAAAACGACGTCTTTGGTTACCTTGTGTCCTGTAGAGACTCCTTGAGGCAATATACGGAATGAGTATTGACTAAACCCAATCCACCACACACCGACCATTACAAAAGAGTAACGCATAGCTTCAATTGAAGCAACATCTTTGGCTTCTTTTCCTCCCTCCCCATTCCAAATGCCAAACATTTCAGGAAACATCACCATAGCCAAATTGACAAGCAATAAGATAACACTACCTATGTACCCCATGGAAAACCCCTTGGCACTAATACCATCCTGTTGTTCTGGGAATGCTATGTCTGGCAAATAGGAATTGTAGAAAACCAAACTTCCCCAATACCCTATCAATCCCATGAAATAGAACAGCAAACTATAGTAGATTTCGCCAGAACCAATACCAAACCAATACAACCCGATGCAACCAGTTCCTCCCAAGTAACAAAAGAACTTCATGAAATTCTTCTTGTTACCAACATAATCCGCTATTCCAGAGAGCAATGGAGAAGTAAAAGCCACAACCAGAAAAGTAAACGCCGTAACAAATGTTATCAATGCCGTACTTTTGAATTCCAATCCGAAGGCATTTACAACCTTCTCGTCACTTAGAAACAAAGCCGAATAAAAAATAGGGAAGATGGAAGATGTTATCGTTAACGTATATACAGAATTGGCCCAATCGTAAAACGCCCAAGCATTCAATAGTTTTTTACTGCCTTTTTGTAGTGTAGTCATAATAAAAAAGTCACTCCTTGTATAGAGTGACTTCGAAAATAAGTATTTATTTGTTAACTACGCATTAAAATTTGGTAACTGGTCTAAAAGATTGCACACCAAACTTTTTGGCTTCTGCCTTTGCCTTGGGTGCCAAAGCCGTCAAGTTGTCGATACGAGTTTGGTTGGCAGGGTGTGTGCTTAAAAATTCTGGCGGTGCTTGTCCTCCACTGGCTTTTCCCATGCGTCTCCATAGGTTTGCCGCCTCATCTGGGTTGTAACCTGCAATCGCAGTAAGATACAAACCTATTCTATCTGCCTCTGTCTCATGACTTCTACTAAAAGGCAACATGACTCCCACCTGCGTTCCAACTCCATAATATTGATTGAATGCATTTTTAGATTTTTCATCCTTGATTGCAATGTTACCAGCCACAGCCACTCCTTGTTGCAATAATCCTGCACTCATACGTTGTTGCCCATGATTGGCCAATGCGTGTGCTACCTCATGCCCCATGATGGCAGCTATGGCTGCTTCGTTTTCTGCAACAGGTAGAATTCCTGTATAGAAGACTATTTTTCCTCCTGGCATGCACCAAGCGTTTATGGTGTTGTCATCCACCAAATTGTATTCCCATTTATAGTCCTTTAGATAACCTTGATTGCCATTAGCATTTAACCAACGCTCTGCAGCCACTGCTATACGCTGCCCCACTCTAGTAATCATTTCTGCTTCGGTGGTACCCTTTATCACTTTGTTTTCTCCCAAAAACTGATTGTATTGGGAAAAGGATGTTGGAAATAATTGTGAATTAGGCACCAAGGCCAAAGTTTGCTTCCCTGTAAAAGGATTTGTTGAGCATGACAAAAACAATACTATGGTTAATGTCATAATTATACTCGATTTGAATTTCATCGTTGAGATCGTTTTTTTTATTAATTATAAATTTACGAAAAGTTATACAACAATAATGCCATTGGTTCCCATAATGTTGTTCAACAATCCGATTAAAAGCATAAAAACCCTTTGAAATACACTAATATACCAACCTTTAAACCATAAATTATCACAATGTTATTATTTATATGATTTATCGACATATTAACCATTAGTACAATAATTTAAAATAACTTTATCATCCATGAAAAGATTAGCATTATTATCATTAGTCCTACTATTCTTCAATTGCAAGGGAAACTCTCAAGACAAAACAAAGGAAACCAAAGTCTACGAAGTTACTAAAACCAAGGAGGAGTGGAAAAAAGAATTGTCCCAAAAAGAATATTATGTGCTTAGAGAAGCGGGAACGGAACGCCCTTTTACAAGCCCTCTAAACAAAAACTACGAGCCTGGCACCTATGTATGTGCAGCTTGTAAAACACCGCTCTTCAAAAGTGAACATAAATTCGATTCTGGTACTGGCTGGCCAAGCTTTGACCGGGAAATAAAAGGAAACGTGGAATATTCCACCGATTACAACTTGGGACATGCACGAACCGAAGAACATTGTGCTACCTGCGGTGGTCACTTGGGACACGTATTCAATGATGGACCTAGAAATACTACGGGAAAAAGACATTGCATAAATGGTGTCTCCCTAAATTTTATTCCAAAAAAAGATGAGTAACTTCAACATTGAAAAGTCCGATGAAGAATGGAAAGCACAACTTTCGGACGAAGAGTATAGGATATTGAGGCAAAAAGGAACAGAAAGAGCACATACGGGAAAATACAATCTTCATTTCGAAGAAGGTACATATAGATGTTCCGGATGCAACCAACAATTGTTTGAAAGCTCTAGCAAGTTCGATGCACATTGTGGTTGGCCAAGTTTTGACGAATCCATAAAAGGTACCGTGAAATACGTGTTGGACAAGACGCACGGAATGGTGCGTACAGAAATAGTTTGTTCCAATTGTGGTGGTCATTTAGGACATGTTTTCAATGATGGTCCCACAGAAACGGGAACGCGTTATTGTGTGAACTCAATAAGCGTAAAATTCTACAAAACAGATGAGTAGCTATTTGGCAAGCATAACAAAGCAATTTGAATATTACAAAGGTCTTGGGAACAAAACCTTCAACCAATTGACATTTGAAGAATTGAGATTCAAACCAAATGCATACTCGAATTCCATAACAATCATTGCCAAGCACATCGTCGGAAACATGTTATCTCGTTGGACCAACTTTTTAATAGAAGATGGTGAAAAAGAATGGAGACATCGCGACACAGAATTCGAAGATGACTTTACATCCAAAGCAGCATTTACAGAAGCTTGGGATAAAGGTTGGGAATGCTTGTTTGAAGCTCTGAAGCCATTGTCTGAAAACGATCTGGAGCGCATTGTCTACATACGCAACCAAGGACATACTGTAACAGAAGCCATAAATAGACAACTAGCTCATTATTCCTATCACATTGGACAGATTGTATTTTTGGGAACTTTGATAAAGTCAGAAGATTGGCAATCTCTGTCCATCCCAAAAGGAGAGTCTTCGGCTTACAACAAAGATAAGTTTAGCAAAGAAAAAGGCCGTCGTCACTTTACAGATGACTTATGACAGAACCATTTTTAGATAGCAATCACCTGAAATTGTTTCTTTTACCCTCTCCAAATAAAAATGAAACTTCAATTTATTATTACAGCTAGGTTTTGTAAATTCGTAGCTTGTTAAAAACGACTAAAAAAATTACGATGAGTAAATACGATATTATTGTACTTGGTAGTGGTCCCGGTGGCTACGTAACTGCTATTAGAGCCTCTCAATTAGGCTTTAAGACTGCAATTGTAGAAAAGGAAAGCCTTGGTGGCGTATGCCTCAACTGGGGTTGTATTCCAACTAAAGCCCTTTTAAAGTCTGCTCAAGTATTCGAATACTTAAAGCATGCTGAAGATTACGGATTATCCGTAAAGGACTATGACAAGGATTTCGATGCGGTTGTCAATCGTAGTAGAAATGTAGCAGAAGGTATGAGCAAAGGTGTTCAGTTTTTGATGAAGAAGAACAAGATTGACGTCATAAACGGTTTTGGAAAACTAAAACCTGGAAAAAAAGTAGCCGTCGATGGTAAAGAATACAGTGCAGACCATATTATTGTTGCTACTGGTGCGCGTTCTCGCGAATTGCCAAGTTTACCTCAAGATGGAAAAAAGGTAATTGGATATAGACAAGCCATGACTTTGAAGGAACAACCCAAGAAAATGATTGTGGTTGGTTCTGGTGCCATTGGTGTTGAATTCGCCTATTTCTACAACTCCATGGGAACTGAAGTAACCATTGTAGAATATTTACCAACCATTGTTCCCGTTGAAGATGCTGACGTTTCCAAACAATTGGAAAAATCGTTTAAGAAAAGTGGCATCAAGATCATGACTTCTGCTGAAGTAACAAGTGTGGATACTTCTGGCTCTGGTGTAAAGGCAACGGTAAAGACAAAAAAAGGAGAAGAGGTATTGGAAGCAGATTTGGTATTGTCTGCCGTTGGAATCAAAACAAACATTGAAGGCATTGGTTTGGAAGATGTCGGTATTGCCGTAGATAGAGATAAAATTCTAGTTAACGATTACTACCAAACAAACATCCCAGGTTACTACGCCATTGGAGATGTCACTCCTGGACAGGCTCTAGCACACGTTGCTTCTGCCGAAGGCATATTATGTGTAGAAAAGATTGCAGGACAACACGTTGAAGCCTTGGATTACGGAAACATTCCTGGTTGTACCTATGCTTCACCAGAAATTGCAAGTGTTGGTTTAACCGAAAAACAAGCAAAGGAACAAGGTTTGGACATCAAAGTTGGAAAGTTCCCTTTCTCTGCTTCAGGAAAAGCAAGCGCTGCAGGAACCAAAGATGGTTTTGTAAAAGTGATTTTCGATGCCAAATATGGTGAATGGTTAGGTTGCCATATGATTGGTGCTGGTGTAACCGATATGATTGCAGAAGCTGTGTTAGGTCGCAAACTAGAAACTACCGGTCATGAAGTATTGAAAGCCGTGCACCCTCACCCAACAATGAGTGAAGCAGTTATGGAAGCTGTAGCTGATGCTTACGATGAAGTGATTCATTTATAAAACATAGGAACAACATATTAAAAAAGACGATTCAAAACTGAATCGTCTTTTTTTTTGTTAAAACTAAAAGTTACCATTCACTTCTACAAGTTGAAATGAAAGTCAGGTAATTTGCATTTAATTTTAGAAGGTGACATCGTTTCTTAAAATCGATAGCCAACACCCAGTCTAAAAGTCCTTCTATGCCCCAAAGTCCCACCAGAATTCAGCTTCACATTATCATTCCCCAAACCTTGACCTAACCTACTTTCCATAAAAAAATGTTTGTCAAAGTTATACTCGAGCCCAAAATCCGCAGAAAATCCTACTGGAGAAACCACTCTATAGACATCTCCCTTTTCCGTTCCAATATCCAATTTAGGTCCAGCAAAAATGCTTAATTTATTAGTCAAGGAATACTTTAACACTACTGGAATTTCAAGGAAAATTTTGGAATCCGTACTGGAAACCAACAATTCATTTTGCAAACTCCATTTTTCTGACAGTCTAGTATCTGAAAAAACACCTGCATACCACTCATAACCACTATACCCTTTAAAATGTTCCGAATAGACATAACTGTGGTTCAATCCTCCTTTGAGTCCAAAGGTAGTCGTGTTTGTTTTTTTTAAATCGTCAGTTTGTGCATAGGTTAGATTAATTCCAATGAATAGAATAAGCAATAATTTTGTAAAATTTTTCATATTTGTTGTTTTAGATTAGCTTACAAAGCTATCCTTGAAGCCTACCTCAACGTCACAACTAAGTCATAAATAAAATGAAAAGACATGTTAATTCTAACCTAAGAAAAACTTAAAGCCATCAAAGGAAGAGTTTGGATGGACAACTAGTAGTCTCAACCAAATTCAAAAACAACACCAATTTGGTTTGTGAATGTTCTTTGTCAAAACTAAAGAACAGTTTAATTGTAGAGATCCTTGCATTTACAAGCTGGTCTAGGAAAATCGAACATATAAGCAAGAATCAATTCATGGGATCCAGATGAAAACTCGCCTAGATTGGATGTGATATAATCATAGGAGTAACCTATTGAAAATCTTTCGGCCACCTCAAAATTAGCAATTAAGCCAAACGAATCCGTAAATCTATATGAGCCTCCCAACCATAATTTCTCATTGATGAGAAACATTGCGGATAAATCAAAAGACAAAGGAGCTCCGTCCGTATACTTAATTAAAAACATCGGTTTGAATGATAAATGTTTACTTGCTTCCAACAAATAACCTCCGTTGAGAAATACACTGGATCTATCGAAGGAAACAAATCCCGTATCATTGGATTCGTAAGTAAATATCTTTGGAATAGACAGTCCCAAGTAGTAATACTCTCCTCTAAAGTACAGCCCCACTCCTGCATTTGGCAACCAACTGAAGTTTACGGTATCGATAAAATTGTCGGGGGCAGCTGCGGGGTCATTTAACAATTCTTCATTTAAATCATACTTGGTAGCCCCAGCTTTTACTCCGAAAGCCAACCTGTGGTCTTGATCGGAATCCAAGTCAATGGTATAAGATAAATTGACAAATGCATCGGTTGTACTTTCAAACCCCAATTCATCCCTAACCACAGACAAACCAACCCCTATGTTTTTCAAATCGGGAATCAATGTATGAGCAGATAGAGTTTGCGTTGTCGGAGCTCCATCTATGCCCAACCATTGGCTTCTATGCAATAAATTTACGACCATATACTCTCTTGAACCCGCATAGGCAGGGTTAAAGGCTATGGAATTGTACATGTATTGGGTGAATTGAGGGCGTTGTTGAGATTGTACAATAAATGAAACAGTAAATATAATACTTGAAATAAGTGCTCTTTTTATCATATTCATCTTAATTGCTTCCCAATAATACATATCCTTGAATTGGATCGATCTCTTCCCCTGTGTCATTGAATCTTACTATGTAGTAATAAGTTCCCGTTGGCAATATGTTCGAGTTTCCTACAGCCGTAGCTGGTGATTCTCCTTTCCAAGAATCGTCATAATTTGCATTGGCATATACTTTTGTTCCCCAACGGTTATATATATCCAAACTTATTGAAAATGAACAAAGACGGGCATCAGGATTCTTGATGTCATACTTTATTTCAAGATAGTCATTGACTCCATCATTGTTGGGCGTAACCAATTTTGAAATATTTATTCCATCTGCCAATGCTTTTTCACATTGTACGCACTCATTGTGTATTTCAGCAAGAACAGTGGTTTTATAGACACAACCTGTATCTGTCATGTAGGTATATATAAACTCATAATCTCCAACTTCCATATTTTCTGGATCGATGCTGCTGCCATTTAAAACACCTGAATCCACAGTTTCCCATTCTCCTGATAAATCATCTGTGTTTGCTATAAATGAATTTAAATCGATAGGCTCTTCATCTATGCACAGGACAAGCTCTCTTACATCGTTTAAGTCCAATACCTCTACAGAAATAGTTTGAGTGTATGTGTTTTCATTTCCGCAATCATCGGCTACATTCCATGTTCTTACTATTGTATACATTTGATTGATTAAAGGAGAAGTGGTTTCTACGAAATCAACAATCACATCAGGAGAACAATTGTCTATGAATTCCAATACGGCTATTTCTGGAATTTCTTCACAACTAACTACTTCGTCCAAAGGGAATGGTGAATCCAATTCTGGAGCTGTGTCATCCTCTATCTCTATTATTTGCACAATATCAATGCTATTGTTACAATCATCCGTTACCCTATACGTTCTAGTAATTGTTTCTGGACAAGTTTGATTGTCGGAAACATCCGAAACAAAGGTTACTGTTGGTATGGAGCAGTTGTCCGATGCATCAGCAACGACACTTGGATCCTCAACAGGAACATCGGCTATGCATTGCACTCTTATCGTTTCAAGGTTACTTGCCGTTGGAGCAATGGTATCGTTTACGTTTATCGTTTGCGTCACATTCGTCACATTGCCACACTCGTCCGTCACGCTATAGGTCCTCACTATCTCGATTGGACAAGTTCCATTCACAGCCTCGGATACGAATGCAACCACGGGTACCGAACAATTGTCTGCCTCGTCGGTTACGACATTGGGATCCTCTGCTGGGACATCCTCCATACATTCTACACTCAAGGTTGGTGGATTGCTTGCAGTTGGTGCAATGGTATCGTTTACGTTTATCGTTTGCGTCACATTCGTCACATTGCCACACTCGTCCGTCACGCTATAGGTCCTCACTATCTCGATTGGACAAGTTCCATTCACAGCCTCGGATACGAATGCAACCACGGGTACCGAACAATTGTCTGCCTCGTCGGTCACGACATTGGGATCCTCTGCTGGTACATCCTCCATACATTCTACGCTCAAGGTTGGTGGGTTGCTTGCAGTTGGTGCAATGTCGTCCACAACATTTATCGTTTGCGTCACATTCGTCACATTGCCGCACTCGTCCGTCACGCTATACGTCCTCACTATCTCGATTGGACAAGTTCCATTCACAGCCTCGGATACGAATGCAACCACGGGTACCGAACAATTGTCTGCCTCGTCGGTCACGACATTGGGATCCTCTACTGGTACATCAGCCAAACATTGTACGCTCAAGGTTGGTGGGTTGCTTGCAGTTGGCTCGGTGTCGTCCATCACATTGATGGTTTGCGTCACATTGATTGAGTTGTTGCACTCATCCGTAACGCTATATGTTCTTATGATTTCAATTGGACATGTAGTCCCATTAACCATTTCCGACACGAATGCAACTGTTGGCACAGAGCAGTTGTCTGCCTCGTCGGTTACTACGGCGGGATCTTGATCTGGAACATCTTCCAAACATTGTACGCTCAAGGTTGGTGGGTTGCTTGCAGTTGGCTCGGTGTCGTC
>JAHDHI010000059.1:0-17914 GCA_020631395.1 Bizionia sp. | reverse complement strand
AACCATTTCCGACACGAATGCAACTGTTGGCACAGAGCAGTTGTCTGCCTCGTCGATTACCACATTGGGATCCTCTACTGGTACATCCGATAAACATTGTACGCTTAAAGTAGGTGGATCGCTTGCCGTTGGCAAAACGGTATCTTCTATTGTAATCGTTTGAACATAGTCTGCTATCGTTACACCACATGCATCCGTAAAATTCCAAACATTCTCATACGTCCCTGCATTTGGACAGTTTGGATCGGGAACAAATTCACCAGGGGTTTCATTCAGAACAAAGGTACATTTGTCTGGTATGGGAAACAACGCTTGAGCAGCTGCCAAACCATTTGCATCTTCGCAACTCAACGTAACATCCAGTTCGTTAGGAGCAGTTGCCCACCCTACAGTAGGCTGGTTGATGCTAATTATTACTGGCAAGCTTGTACATGTATCTGGATCTATGGTACTAATGGATATCAATGGGTCATCAGGATTCGTCTCTCCATTAAATGACGCTTCGAATACGATTTCAAAGTCCAAATCACAATCCGTTTCCAAAAAATAACACTCATCATTTATCATGAATTCCATAGCTATGTCCAATTCAGGATCTCCTACATCCAAAAGACCATCTGCCACATTGAACACCAATACATTTGTTGCCGTATCATATGTATGGGTAATTCCAGGAGGTAATGTTGTTGGCACAACAAATGTTATTTGTGGAGGCAGTGTGGATGACATGGATACATTTATGGCATTGTCATTCCCTCCATTTTCGAAATTAAAATTAAATCCTATTACATCCCCAGGATTTGAGGGGTTTCCACCGCTAATTTGAGTGATGAGCATCGGATCAAGACTTGGTCTATATACTTCTACCGCCAATCCCAATAGATACATCCCATAGGTTTCGGCATCCGATGTTATCTTCAATGTAGTTGCAGTACTTGCATTGTTCAAAATAGTATTGCCTGGATTGTTCAACTCGAATACTGCAGCGTCAAAACCCAATGTATTTGTACTAGCTGGGTTTCTATCCAAAAAATCATTGGGCCCGACAGTAATCCTACTGTTGAAAAAATTGGTATTGGTCCTAAGCGGAGCTACCAAATCCACAAAATTCCCAGTCACATCCATTATTTGCAAATTATCACCTTGTAAAGTTCTATCTCCTTCTAGAGCGCCAAATATTACATCTCCATTTACCGGTCCTGCAGGAACGGTGACGAAACCATTGAAGCCTATGTCTACTTCCGAGTTCATTCCAAATGCTTGAATATGTGCATAACCATCAAAAAGGGTTATGTTCTTTGCTGGAAGTTCTGGACTTTCATATATGAATACGATTTGCCAACCTCCAGATGCCCCAGTGTTTCCAACGGTTCCTTCCGCTGCTTCCACATTTGCAATTTGATATGTCCCATATATGTCAGCCCCCAATGCAGTAACTTCTGCCGTTAGATCCTTGAAACAGACATATGGTCTGTTGGCCAATATTCCATTTGTCCCGTCATAAATGACATCGTCTGCCAATATGGTCGTATAGTTGACTTCCCCAGGCAACATCAGTTTGACTTCGTTGAAGTTCCAATTCGGAATTACATCTCCATTCGTTGCAGCAGACCAATACAAAAAGGCCCTAAGAACGGATATGCAAGGCTCCGTTACACTTGGATTGACGAAGTTGGCACTGCTCGAGTTAAATGTGGTCGGATCATTGTCTATGTCCACGAAGACACTGGGACCATCATGATTGTCTCCTTGATCGTCATATGGTTGGGTAGCGTCTCGGGAAAGCATGTTGTTGGCAATCATAGTGACGCCTCCTTCAAGAGAGCGACTAAAGCGTTCGGTAAAGGGCGTTTGTACTTGAGTGTATGCAACACAACCAATTAGCATAATCAAACACCTGAGGGTAAGCGTTTTTTTATTCATGAACTCTTATTTTAGAATTAGAATGTTAATTAACTTGTACTAGATAAAATTTACTCCCAAAATCAAAATCACGTAAAAACATTCATGGCTACATAACTGACTATGGGATATATGCAATAGGAAAGCGTACTTCATTGGAGAACCTATTCCATCTAGTACAGCACATAGAACCAAAGGGATTCATTTTTACTAGTTAATTAAAAGTATCATCTTAACAATTGAAAACCAGTATTTTATCGTTAAAGAGTTAAAAAAATTGTTAAAAATCATTAATCAGGAAGAAATGCGTTACTTTTTCTTCTCAATTTAACAAAACACCATGCAATCATCAACAAAACACCTGCTTTACAGACATATACGGAATTCTTCCCTCTTTAGATCACATTAAATAGGATCATTGAAATGGAAAGTTATCGTCTTACCTGCGTTCATAGTTGCTTTTCGTTGCAGACAAATATGGAGATTACTACCAAATACGTTTTCAATTAATAATGAGAAAAGGCGATTCAATCAAGAATCGCCTTTTTAAGCTCAAAAATTATTGATGTCTATAAAAAACTCTGTATTGCCAATTCATAACTCTGCAAACCAAAGCCCAGGACAACACCTCTTGCATTTGGAGACACATAAGATTGATGTCTAAATTCCTCTCTAGAAAAAGTATTGGAAATGTGTACTTCGACTACAGGTGTTTCAATTGCCTTAACAGCATCTCCAATACCTACGGAGGTATGTGTGTATGCGGCTGCATTTAGAATAATGCCATCATGACCAAAGCCGACCTCATGTAACTTGTCTATGATCTCTCCCTCTATGTTGGATTGGTAATAATCCAAATCCACATTGGGGTATTTCTTCTTTACAGTATCGAAAAATTCTGTAAACGTTAGACTACCATAGATATTTGGTTCGCGCTTTCCCAACAAATTCAAGTTGGGGCCATTAATTATGATTAGTTTTTGCATAGGTACAAAAGTACAAAAGTTATCACATAAAAGTCATATCGTTTCTCCAGTATAAAATTTAAAAATCACCAGTTTACGCAATCGCCCTTTTATTTTAAAATCATATCTTTATGTAAAACACACCTATAATCATGAAAAAAAAATCCCTCATTCTCGTTTTATTAACCTCATCTTTATTGAGTTTTTCTCAGGTAACATTTACAAATTCCAATACATCATTGGTAAACTCTACATTAACCAGTGGTGTAGCCATAGGCATAAGTGACATGAATGCAGATGGTTTGGACGACATTGTCAGACTATCCAATGCAAACAGTCTAGAAATAGAATATCAAAATGCCAGTGGTACTTTTACACGTTATGTCCATGGCTCCATCGGTGGCAGTTCTTGGGCAATATGTATCGCCGACGTGGACGACAATGGTTACAATGACATCTTTACTGGCGGTGCATACAATGACTTAAAGTTAATTACAGCAAACAACGATGGTAGTTCCTATACCTCGAATACACTTGGAGGGCCTAGTATCTTTGTTCAAAATTTAAATTTCGCAGACATAGACAATAACGGAATGATAGATATTTTCGCTTGTCATGATGATGGCATTTCCTCTCCATACAAGAATACGAACAATGGTACCTTGACCTATGATTTGTCTCTAATCAATTCAGAATCGACAATCCCATCGGACAACTCCGGGAACTATGGTAGCATTTGGACTGATTATGACAATGATGGAGATCAAGATCTATACATTTCAAAATGTAGATTGGGCGTATCCGACAATATGGATGGAAGACGTGTCAATCTACTTTTTCAAAATGATGGCAATGGAAATTATACAGATGTAGCTCAGGCAGCTGGATTGTTGCCTTTGGCTCAATCTTGGGCAGCCAACTTTGAAGATATCGACAATGATGGCGATTTGGACTGCTTCATCATAAATCATGACATTACGAGCACATTGCATGAAAACAACGGAAACGGAACTTTTACAGATATAACCTCTATTTCTGGCATAGCAACGGAATTGAGCAATCTAGGTCTCGGCATTCAAGTAATGATGGAGGATTTCGACAATGACACTTACATTGATTTGTTCATAACCACTCGTAGTAGTGATCATTATCTTTTTAAAAACAACGGAAACAACACTTTTTCCACCATGCCAAGTCCTTTTCCTTCAGGTGGCCTGGTAATACAAAGTGGCGCAACTGGAGATTTGAACAACGATGGTCTAATAGATGTGGTAGCGGGCTTTGCAACAGGTTTCAACAACCCGTCTTCCAATCCGGACATCCTATTTTTGAACAATGGAAATGCGAACAATTACAATTGGAGCGAAATAAGGTTGCAAGGAGGTCCTAGTAACATAAATGGGATTGGAGCTAGAATAGAATTGCATTATGGAAGTGGTTTGATGCAAATAAGGGAAGTGCGTTCTGGAGAAAGCTACGGTACCATGAACTCATTGCTTACTCATTTTGGTTTGGGTGCCGAAACTACCATTACGAAAATTGTAGTCAAATGGCCTTCTGGCAATGTTGATGAATTGATGAACCCAACAATCAATCAATCCCACCTCATCATCGAAGGTATGACTTTGAATGTTTCTGAATTCAATTCTGCTGAGTTTTCAACTTATCCAAATCCAACAACAGACATCATTTCCATAAAAAGTCTAAAGGAAATAAGCACGGTTTCGCAAAAACTATATGATATGTCGGGAAAACGAATCGAAATGCTTTTTTCTTACGAAGATGATGTCATCAAAGCTGACTTGTCAGACTTAGAAAATGGAATATACTTCATACACATAAAAAGCGATGACAACAATCGTTATGTCCATAAAATAATCAAAAAGTAAAACCTCTACCAAACTTCTTAAAATAACAAGGATCCAATTTGAATTGGATCCTTGTTATTCTATTAAATTATTTTATAAAGTCATAGACGATTTATGCTGTACGCTCAATTTTTGCTCCTATTGCTTGTAGGCGCTCAACGATATGTTCGTAACCTCTATCTATTTGTTCAATATTATGAATTGTCGATGTTCCTTTCGCAGACAAAGCAGCGATCAACAATGAAATACCAGCTCTAATGTCTGGAGATACCATTGTAGTGGATTTTAATTGTGATTTGAAATCATGTCCCATCACAGTTGCCCTATGTGGATCACAAAGAATGATCTTTGCTCCCATGTCTATTAATTTATCTACAAAGAACAAACGGCTTTCAAACATTTTTTGATGTACCAACACTTCTCCTTTGGCTTGAGTGGCCACCACCAATACTATGCTTAGTAAATCTGGTGTAAATCCAGGCCAAGGCGCATCGGCAATTGTGAGAATTGATCCATCTATGTAGTTTTGAATCTCATATCCATTGTTGTGTTCTGGGATATAGATGTCGTCTCCTCTTTTTTCCAAGGTAATTCCTAGCTTGGCGAATACATTTGGAATTTGTCCCAAATCATTCCAACTTACATTTTTGATGGTCAACTCACTCTTAGTCATAGCAGCCAAACCTATCCAACTTCCAATTTCAATCATATCTGGAAGCATTCTATGCTCTGTACCTCCAAGACTTTCAACTCCTTCTATGGTCAAAAGATTGGATCCAACTCCAGAAATATTGGCTCCCATCCTATTCAGCATTTTACAAAGTTGTTGCAAATAAGGTTCACAAGCTGCATTGTATATTGTCGTTGTTCCTTCAGCCAAAACAGCAGCCATGACAATATTTGCTGTTCCTGTTACTGATGCTTCGTCCAAAAGCATATCCGTTCCTTTCAACTTTTCTGCTTCAACACCATAAAAGTAATCTTCTCTGTTATATCTAAACTTTGCCCCAAGGTTTATAAAACCTTCAAAGTGCGTATCCAGTCTACGGCGTCCAATCTTATCACCTCCAGGTTTTGGTATGTAACCTTTCCCAAAACGTGCTAAAAGCGGTCCTACGATCATAATGGAACCTCTTAGCCCCTTTCCTTCTTCTTTGAATTTTTCAGATTCCAAATAATCTAGGTTTAAGTCGTCAGATTGGAAGGAATATGATCCTTTTCCCAGTTTGTTGACCTTTACACCCAAATTCCCCAAAAGGATTATTAATTTGTTGATGTCAATAATATCTGGAATATTGTTTATCGTAACAATGTCTGAAGTTAAGAGTACAGCACATAAAATTTGCAGTGCTTCATTTTTAGCGCCTTGAGGTTGGATTTCACCTTTCAATTGGTGCCCTCCTTCAATTTTAAATGTTCCCATAAACTAGTTTAGTAGCGTTTTTTGTTACGGTTAGAGTTGTTGTTCTTTTTATGCTGCCCTTTCTTGTTGTTGGTATTGGAGTATTTTTTCTTAGCATTGCTTCGTAACAGACTCCCAGTATCTCTAAGTTCTTCCTCAGAGCGTTTTAAATTTAGCTTACCATTGGACAACTCATATAAATGGTCAAAGATCACACCATCTTCAACGGTATCCTTATTCCAATTGAGGAAGCACTTTTTCATGTGATTGGCTATGGTATAGGTCAAAGCCTCTTTCATTTCTCCTTCTTCCCAAGTTATCGCAACATCTATCATTGTCTTTATGTTGTTGCCATAAAAACGATACTTTGGAAAATTTTGCGGATATTCCAAAACTTCAGGTCTTTCCTCCAAAGCATCCTTGGAAGGTTTCTCGAAAGGGGAATCTGCATCCAACTCGAACTTGGACATAATAAACAATTGATCCCAAAGCTTGTGTTGAAAATCTGGAACGTCACGCAAATGCGGTTGCAGGTTTCCCATTACGGCAATAATGGCTTTCGCTACTTTATTGCGTTCTTCTTTGGTTTCACGTGTCTTGGCGAAATTTATCATTTTTTGAACGTGCCTTCCATACTCTGGAATGATTAAATGTTCACGTTCTGTATTGTATTCTATGTCGTATATCAAAATAAAATGTGTAGAATTAATATCTCGTGCATTGAAGTCTCTATGCTTGCGCAAAGTACAAAAAAATGTTCATAGTTGTTGTTAATCTATTGTTATTAACACATAATCTATCAATTAAAAAAGCAAAAAACCAAAAAAACGCAACATCAAAGGGAAATTACGCCTTCTACTTGTTCTGTGACCTCCAAGTATTTTTCAATCACTGCATCAGGATCTTTCATCAACACATTGATGGATACGCTGGTATATTTCCCATTGCTGGATTCCTTTGTGCTTATGACAGCCCCCATGTTGTCGAATATGCTTTCTACTTGAGTAATTTTGAGTCCGCTGGATTTAACTATGAATTTATACAAATACTCGGAAGGCCAAGAGGACGTTTCATACAATTGTTCTCTCAGTTTCTCATAAAATGCCTTGGGATCTTGTTGCTTACTCATATGCTTTAAAATAAGGTGCAAATATAGTATTTACTTTGAATTTTTTTTATATCATTTAAATTACGAATTTTACAACCAAAATCTTGCCAAAATTGAATACGAAAAAAATTGTCATAACTGGAGGGCCCGGAACAGGGAAATCATCAATAATAAACGAGCTCATAAAAAGGGGCTATACTTGTTTCGAGGAAGTTTCCCGTCAAATTACATTGGAAGCCCGCAAAGAAGGGATTGAGCAGTTATTTTTAACCAAGCCTCTATTGTTTAGCGAATTGCTTCTGAAAAAGAGAGCGCAACAATTCATCGATGCCCAGCATGATGACAGTGAATTCGTATTCTTGGATCGTGGTATTCCAGACATTGTTGCCTATATGGATTACATAGGGGACGAATATCCAAAAACCTTTACAGACGCATGTGCAACAAATATTTATGATTATGCATTCATTCTTGCTCCTTGGCAAGAAATCTTCATTGGTGACAGTGAACGCTATGAAAACTTCGACCAAGCCGTGGAAATTCACAAAAACTTGTTGAACACATACAAGAAGTATGACTACGAGCTAAGAGATGTTCCTTTTGGTAGCATCGAATCTCGTGCCGACCACATCATAAATGTCGTAAAAGCGTTATAGTGCAGCACCCAATAAACATATTAGAACGTTATTGGAATTTCACTTCTTTCAGACCATTTCAAGAAGAGATCATCAATGCCGTGATAGATGGGAGTGATACATTTGCCCTACTACCCACTGGAGGTGGAAAATCCTTGTGTTTTCAAATTCCTGCTCTCGCAAAGGAAGGAATTTGCATTGTCATCTCTCCTTTGGTTGCGCTTATGAAAAACCAAGTGCAAGCGCTCCAAGACAAAGGAATAAAAGCTATGGCGTTAACAAGCGGCATCACCTATTCTCAATTGGATACGCTGTTGGACAATTGCATCTATGGAAACTACAAGTTCCTTTACTTGTCTCCCGAGCGGTTACAACAAGACATCGTAAAGGATCGCATTCGGCAGATGAACGTAAACTTGATTGCTGTGGACGAAGCGCATTGCATTTCTCAATGGGGGAACGATTTTAGACCAGCATACAAGAACATTGCATTGCTACGAGAGATTCAACCTAGCGTTAATGTCATGGCTTTGACTGCAAGTGCCACGCCAGATGTTGTGGACGACATCATGAAAGAATTGGATTTTATTCAACCAAAGGTTTTCAAACAATCTTTTTACAGACCCAATCTGGCATATATGGTCTTCAACGAAGAAGATAAGTTTTATAGGATTGAAACCATATTGAAGAAGAATCCCCAGCCATCGATAATATATGTAAGGAATCGAAAGGCGACATTGGATGTTAGCCGATTTCTAGAAAGCAAGAAGTTCACTTCCACATATTACCATGGTGGATTGTCCAACAAGGAAAAAGATGAGAATCTAAACATTTGGATGAACAACCAAAAGCAAGTGATGGTGGCTACGAATGCGTTTGGCATGGGAATTGACAAACCAGATGTAAAAACCGTAATACACATAAACCTGCCTGACAGCATCGAGAGTTATTTTCAGGAAGCAGGGAGAGTTGGTAGGAACGGAGAGAAGGCATTTGCCGTTATCCTAAAAAACAGAAATGATGAATTGCTGGTAAAAAACCAGTTTTTGAAGGTATTGCCTAGTGTGGCTTTCGTAAAGACGATTTACAGGAAATTAAGTAGCTATCTACAAATATCCTACGGTGAAGGTGTCGATGAAACATTCGACTTCAATTTCAATGATTTTTGTAAAACATACGCTTTCAATGCGACATTGGCATACAATGCCTTGCTTTTGTTGGACAGAACCAGTGTCATTACACTCTCCAAACAGTTCAATGAAAGAACCATGGTTCAATTCATGGTAAGCAGCACGGCATTGTTTGGTTACTTGGAGACACACTCGGAAATCAGCATCATAGTAAAATCCATCTTGAGAACATATGGAGGCATTTTCGAGCAAGAAACAAAAATAAACACAAGCTTGGTAGCTGAAAAAGCATCCACTGGAGAAAACGTCGTATTGAATGCGCTGAGGCAATTGGAAAAAGCAGAAATAATAACACTCAAGCATTCCAAAACAGATGCACAGATCACATATTTGCAGCCCAGAGAAGACGACAAGACCATAAATAGAATTGGAACAATAATAAAGCAACAGAACGAGCTAAAGCAGAAGCATGTGCAATCGGTCTTGAATTATGCAAATGACGATAAAAACTGCAAGAGCACGCAACTTCTCTCCTATTTCAAGGAAAAAGACAATGAGGATTGTGGAATTTGTTCCGTATGCATAAAAAAGGTAAAATCGAAAAGGGCAACGCAAGAAACAATTCAAGGTTATATTGTCAAAAACCTTGAAGATAACAATTTGTCGTCCAGGGAGCTCTTCGAAAGCTCACCGTTCTCGGAAGTTCAAATAAACGCTGCCTTGAAGGCATTGTTAGAACATAAGGTAATTGTCATTACCAAAACAAACACCTATAAATTGACACATACATAGTGAATGCATCCAATCACTAAAACAACAACAAAAGAAATGAAAGATCTAAGAATCGTATTTATGGGAACTCCAGATTTTGCAGTTACCACATTGAAAACACTCATAGAAAACGAATATAATGTAGTAGGAGTAATCACTGCTCCTGACAAACCAGCCGGTAGAGGAAGGAAGTTAAATGAATCTGCCGTAAAGGTGTTTTCCAAGGAAAAGGGACTACGTATTCTACAGCCGACAAATTTAAAGAGCGAGGATTTTTTGAATGAATTAAAAACCTTGAATGCAAACTTGCAAATTGTGGTAGCCTTCAGGATGCTCCCAAAGGTGGTTTGGCAAATGCCAGAATATGGGACTTTTAACTTGCATGCCTCGTTGTTGCCCAACTACCGAGGTGCTGCCCCTATTAATTGGGCCATCATCAATGGAGAGACTAAGACGGGAGTCTCGACCTTCTTCATAGACGAAAAAATAGATACCGGAGCAATGATCCTCCAAAAGGAGACAAACATAGAAGCATCGGAAAATGCAGGTAGTTTACATGACAGATTGATGTCCTTGGGAAGCCAATTGGTAATAAAAACCGTAAAACTAATTGAAACCAATACCGTTAAAACTACTCCGCAGCCAGAAGATGTCAAAACAAAAACGGCCTACAAGTTAAACAAAGACAACTGCAAAATAGATTGGTACGATTCCATAAACACAATATACGACAAAGTCCGTGGCTTAAGCCCCTACCCTGCTGCTTGGTCCACTCTACTGAACGATGGAGAGACGTTCGATGTCAAAATATACACCGTCGAAAAAGAATTGGAAGATCACAACCTAAGCATTGGAACCATCGTTGCCAACAAAAAAGAAGTAAAGATAGCTGTCAAAGAAGGTTACATAAAAATAATAGATGTCAAGATGCCAGGAAAACGAACCATGGACATAAAATCACTTTTAAACGGCTATGCATTTAAAAATGATGCAAAAATGCTCTAAAGCCTTATTATTGTTGATGATACTAAAAAGGAATAAAAAAAGACTTTCTTTATTAACAAATAACCAAAGTTATCAACAAATACAGGTATTTCCCTTGCTATTACTTGCATAGTAGCATAATCCGTATAAATTTGTAAAGGATTTAACAAATATTGTTTAACCAACTTTTATTAATAATTAAAATTTAAATTATGAACAAAACAGATTTAATCGATGCAATGGCAGAACACGCAGGAATTACTAAAGCAGCTGCAAAGAAAGCTTTAGAATGTGCGTTAATTGAAATTGAAGGGGCTTTACAAAAAGGTAATAGAGTTTCATTAGTAGGATTTGGATCTTGGTCAGTATCAAAAAGAGCTGCTAGAGATGGAAGAAACCCACAAACAGGAAAAACAATCAAAATCAAAGCTAAAAACGTTGTTAAGTTTAAAGCTGGATCTGATTTGGCAAATGCAGTAAACTAATTTTTTACTACATATAAATTACAAAAAAGCCTTCTAAATAGAAGGCTTTTTTAGCTTATTACTCTTCAAAAATATTGTATATTAAAGAAATAAAGGTTACATTTAAGTACAAAACTCTCATTAGAAATGATTTTAACCAAACCAACAAAAGGAGATTTGTTAATTGCAGAACCTTCCATAATTGGAGATTTATCCTTTAATAGATCCATTGTTCTTCTAACAGATCATACAGAAGAAGGCTCCATAGGATTCATTCTAAACAAACCTTTGGATTATACCATTAAGGAACTTGTTCCAGAGATAGATGCCGCATACAAGGTTTACAATGGAGGGCCAGTTGAACAAGACAATCTATATTTTATTCACAAAGTTCCAGATTTAATACCAAATAGCATAGAAATTTCCTTGGGCATATTCTGGGGAGGCGATTTCAGTGAAGTGGCGAATCTCATATCCGAAGGCAAGATAAATGAAAAAGACATCAAGTTCTTTTTGGGTTACTCTGGATGGGAAATTAACCAATTGGAAGATGAATTGAAATCCAATGCTTGGGTTGTTACCAAAAACGTCCATAAAAATGCTATCATAGAAAAGGACTATGAATTTTTCTGGAAGGAAAAAATGGTGGAATTGGGTGGTGATTATAGCATTTGGTCCAATGCTCCGGAAAACCCCAATTACAACTAGCTCAACCTTACTTTTACATTTAATTTTTGCAACAGCTGCCTAGCGAAAACATTGTGATATTTCTTCTTCCTATACTTCGTGATGGATTGTATTCCCACAATGACGTTGGTTATGAAGATTTCATCTGCCTTTTGTAGCTCGAAAGGAGAAATAGAGGATTCTTCCAAAGACCATTCTGGCAACAGCTCAATTATTTGCAATATTTGCTTACGCATTACACCTTTCAAGCAACCATCTGTCAACGGAGGTGTTTTTATCGTCTTGCCCTTGATTAAAAAAACATTCCCATTCAAGGCTTCTACAATATGTTTATTTGTATTTAGCAACAAACAGTTATCCAATTCATTTTCATCGGCATAGATGCTCCCTGTGACGTTTATGGCCTTGTTATTGGTCTTCAATGTGGACAATAGTGAAGGGGACACATAAAAGTCCTTGTATAGATCTATCTCGTAGTCATTTCCATTCAACAAATAAAAATCATTATCTATTGCTTTTGCAGAAATGACAAAACCAACTCCTTTGTTTTTTGGAAGATATAGACCTCCAATGTTTCGATCAACCATCAACTTCACCCGAGCGGATGTTTTCAACAAATTGGCTTCGGTCAAAAGTTTTATGACTTCTTCTTCAAGGTATTCCATCGTAAATGACATCGGTATTTCCATACGCATAATACGCATGGAAGCCATCAACCTGAAATAATGGTCTTCCCAGAACAACAATTTCCCGTGGGATACCTTAATAGTTTCAAAAAGGGCATCACCGTAGGCGTACCCTCTATTGTTTATGTCTATTACACAAGTGTCATCTTGTATCTTACCGTCAATATTTATCATAAAAAAAAGCCCTGAATTTCTTCAGGACAAATATAACTTCTTAATTCTTCTTATTTAAATTAAGTAGAACCTAATACTTGCTTTAAACTCGATATTTGATTTTCCCAAAGCATCTTTGCCTCGTCAATCTCATCCTCCTCTGCAAAATCGGTTATCATCACTGAAACATCCTTGGTAATTTCATCTACCTGAATACGCATTTCAAAATAACAGGATTCGTCTTCATCCGATTCCCATCTGAACTTTATACGTTCCCCACTCTTCTTGGTTATCAATTTTGCTTGCTCTTCGGCTCCATCCCATATGAATTTAAACAATTCACCACGAGAATTCACATTGTCTGCAAACCATTCCGACAAACCAGAAGGAGTAGATATGTATTGATATATTAATTGAGGAGAAGCATGAATAGGAAATTCCAATTCGTATTTGACTTTATCTTCCATATATGATCGTCTGTTCTTTATATTTTATTTTGTTCAATATATACATTAATTTTTTGCTAAAAAAAATTATTGATGGAATCTTGAAAAAAAGCCCAAATTTAATCCAGACAATGTCCTTGACTTTTTACAGATAGCTAACAAAACCATATAAAACAACGCTTTTAACCGGTATTTATTGACTAATAATCTGCTTTCGCGCATTTAAATGATTAAATAAAGCATTTAATCTAAAGCTGAAATTCCCTCGTTTATCCATCAATGAAATTTAATGGAATACAAACATATGCATCGGTCCATTGATAATGTTTTGCCACCAAAGACCAATTCAAACCTCATCAAGGGTCATAATCAATATTTGCTTCTCAGCATTTTTTTCATACTCCCATATTCACATGATTTCAAAACACATCATGAAAATGATTATGTCTGTACCTTTTTATCGGTAATGATTCGAATAACAAATTAGGGTTGACATCCAACTAGATGTTCTCAATTAGTACAACCAAAGTAAATTCTCTTCTATCATCTGAAAAACAACTACATAAAACCATCATTAAGAAACCTTTACAACAACAAATGCACGTAGATTTCCCAAACAGTCGTTTCGTTTGGGAACATTAAACAAAAAAGCAGGGAAATTCCCTGCTTTTTTGTTTGTACTAACTATATTTGTTTATATATTTGCACTCTCAAAATTACGGCGAGGTAGCTCAGTTGGTTAGAGCGTCGGATTCATAACCCGGAGGTCGGGGGATCGTGCCCCCCTCTCGCTACATTGTAAACAAAGGAAAACCCAAGAATTAAAATCTTGGGTTTTTATTTAGGTACAACATAGGTACAACAAATGAGTATTTTTAAAGTGTAACTATCAATTTGAATCATTTCATTGCAAATTCTATTGATTTTATATGTGTCCTAACAAGTTAATTCTTCCGAATAATAAAAATTTGCTGGTAATCCGCCTGTATGCCAAAACAAAACGTTTGTGTTTTTCTTTAGTTTACTATTATTAAGGTGGTCTAGCATACCATAAAATGCTCTACCAGAATAAACGGGGTCGAGCAAAATACCTTCTGATTCCGCCAAGGTTTTTATTGCTTTTCTCTCATTTATGGTAACCACCCCATACCCTTCTGAATCATATCCTCTTATTAACATGGCATCCTTGATGGAATATTGCTTTTTTAATTCAAAAAATTCTCCACCCTCTTCAAGTAATTCTAGTACAGCTTCATCCAAAGTCATATCCCCATAACCTAATTTATCAATACTTATAGGTATTAACTTCACATCTAACCCATGAAAATCTATTCCTAGCTTCAATCCCGCTTGAGTTCCACCAGAACTTGATGCAAAGAAAATATAGTCAATTTTCAAATTCATTTCACTCAACTGATATTTCAACTCCTTTATCGCATCCACAAATCCAAAGGATCCCAATAAGTTAGATCCACCATAAGGAATATCATAAACTTTTTTTCCAGCTTTATTCAAGTCTTCTTTTAATGATTTTAAATCCTCTCCTTTTCGATTGTCTCCAGTAAAATGAATATTAGCTCCCAATAAATGAGACAGCAATAAGTTACCATCATAGGTCTTGGGCCGCTTACCCCCTAAAAGCAAATGACATTCTATTCCTACCTTAGCACATGCAGCTGCTGTTTGCCTACAATGGTTAGACTGTTGTGCTCCAGCAGTTATAACGGTATCACAATCTTGTTCCAACACATCATGAATAAAATACTGTAGCTTTCTTGTTTTGTTACCACCTGAAGCTAAGCCCGTATTATCATCTCGTTTTATGAACAGGTTATAATCTGGATACTTTTTCGATAAATTATCCAACCTTTCTAAAGGTGTAGGAAAAAATCCAAGGGCATATTTTTTTGGTAGCATTTTGAGCTCGTTTTTAATTCATACTAATATATAGTATCTTTAGAAGTAATAAAAAAAAACCATAATCTATTTCTATCCAATTACTTATATGCCTCCCCAAGAACAAAAATACCATTTCACACCTGTTTTTGAGTATTCATCTTCAATGCACTGGATAGTTCTTTTTATTTGTATTGTAATTGGAATAATCATAATATTTCAATCTGTTAGAATAGCATTAAGTAAAAATAAAACCAACAAAACATCATATAGATATTTAATTTTAGCCATTCTTTTTCTGCTTTACAACTCATTGAATGGTTTTCTTCCTAACACATCTTTACCCGGACCTCTTTTCATTCAATATATTGCAACTTACAGTATTTCAATAATAATGTGTGTCTACTTGGTTTGGTACTTATACCAAGAATTTAACATCATAACTCCAAATAGATTTTTTAAAATAAAAAACCTAATATGGATACTTTCAGTCAGTTTTATCCTCCTATTCATACTTCCTTTTTATTCTACCGAGTCACTTAATTTTGCTAGAAGCATCTTTCTCATCTTTCCAATATTCCTCTCTATAACGTTTTTGATTTATTTCTTTATGACCATTAAAAAAGAGGTTAAAAGACAAAGCTATTTCAAAATTCAGACATATTTGGGTCTCAGTTCCATATTCTCAATAATCCTATTACCACTACTAACCTATTTTGGGGATTTTCAACCCATCACTCAACCCTTGGTAACAATGGCATTCTTTTTAGTTACATCGATGGAAATACACAGTTACTTATATAGGTTAAAAAACACGTATATCTTAAAACGAAACATTGGAAAAGAGTATAATTTCACAAATAGAGAAAATGAAATTGCCATTCAAATACTCAAAAGAAAAAACTACAAAGACATATCCAACAATATGTTTATCTCCTATGGCACTGTTAGGAAACACGCCTCAAATATTTTCATAAAATCCAATGTATCTAACAAAGAAGAGTTTATAGATAAGTTTAAAGAATAACCATTCGAAAATCTCCGACTTTAACTTTTTAAGCTGTGAATAAAAGTTCACATGGGATATACACACAAACTACGCAGTTTAAAGTTTCGTCGCTCAACATAATTTACCATATTAAAGTTTCATTAGAAATAGCAAGCTCCTAAGAAAGAATTGAATAAGTCCAAAGCTTTTCTCTCATTACTTCTAACCACCAAGCCTATCAATTGCAAACTTTTAAGGGTAATTACTATTTATAGATTATCAAGGCCATATGCATTTTGAAGAGAAAAATAAAAAATTAATCAAACAACTGGAAGACATAGAGCATAATGCACAAGGAATTATTGAACGTTCAAATAAATCCATAGTTATCTGCAGAAACCTTCTTTGTGAATTTAGAAAAGTTATCATAGCTAATGAATTCGAATCAATTCAAGATGAAATAGATTTTTTCAAAAGAATAAAGCTTGTTCCATTTTCTCAACTTATATATTATTCAGAAGTACGTTCCTTTGAAATTCAATTCCCAAAAGTTGATAGCGAGGCACAATTGAAATTTATTAAGAAGAAAATCAATAAACTCAACCGCTTCTTTCTTTATAATCTTGATTTTGGACAGTATGTAAATTCAGGTGCAACTCACTTTGATAAAGCTTACTATACTCGTGACCATCAAGAAACCTATCGCATTACTACATCAAAATTTTATTTTCAAGACCCAGAATTCTGTACGCCACGAGATATGCTTTTAGGTAAATACAATGCTTTTAATGCTCTCGTAAGCTATATGGATAAAAAGCAACACGACATTAAAAATAAGCTAAACGGCATAAGCAGCATTACCAAACGAACCAAAAAAATCGATTGGCCATTTACGAATACAGATTGGGTAGAACTGCTATATGCCCTGTGCGCTGCCGGAATGGCGAAACAAAACAGTTTAAGCATCATCAAGATATCCAAAATTTTACAAGAGGTTTTCGACTTTAGCCCAAAGGACATCTACAAAACCTTTCAGGACATCAAAAACAGGAAAAACAGCAGAACACTTTTTCTGGACCAACTTGCTACATCGCTACTCATAGAAATGGATAAAAGCGAGGAATGAACCCATAATTTCCTCTATTAATATTACGCTTCAAATTGTTAAAAAAAGACCGTAGTACGGTTGAGCTACGGTAATTCTATTTCACACCCACTTTTAATAAAAATTACAGTCTTTTGGTTGTATACTTTTGTGAAAGCGTGCCTAAAACTCATCAAAATGCACCAAATTCTATAATGTTAAATTTTGACCGTAGTACAGTCGTACTGGGGAATAAAATCCAATAATCCTATTCAAATTTGTAGAACGAAAGTCAAATCAGGTCAGGGACTATCAATTAAAAGTATGAACCCAGATAGTCCCTTTCTATTAAAACCGTTCTATTATGCCGACAAGTATTATTACCACAGACGACCTTCGGGAATTCAAAATGGAATTGCTCGATGACATTAAAAAACTACTTACCAATCAGTCAAAAGGAAAACTAAAAAAGTACCTTAAATCTTCTGAGGTTATGGATTTGCTTCAAGTGAGTCCAGGCACACTTCAAAATCTTCGTATCAATGGCACCTTGCCTTACACCAAAGTAGGTGGCATTATCTATTACGATACAGAGGAAATACAAAAAGTGATGGACACCAACCGTGTGCATCACGGTCTAAATTCTTAAGCGATGAACTATATAAAGCTACTTAATGCGGCTTTTGAAAAGTTTTATTTTGATGACCGCCTAAATCCTACCCATATCAGTCTGTATATGGCGCTG
>JAHDHI010000058.1 GCA_020631395.1 Bizionia sp. | reverse complement strand
ATACAACTTATTTTATTGGTAATCAATTATCTAAGTTGATATTAAGGAGCAACTACTTACGCAAAAAACAATATCAGGGTTTTAAAAACAATTAACTTTCTGGGGCCAATTCCACTTCCAACCCTTCCATTTCTGGATTCATTTGTATTTGACATCCCAAACGGGAATTGCCTTTAACATGAAACGCTTCGGAAAGCATTGCTTCTTCATCGTCTTGCATTTCTGGCAAATCCGTTTCACTCAACACATAGCATTGGCAAGACGCACACATTGCCATACCTCCACAAACACCAATTGTACCCTCTGGTGCCAATTCATAGGAACGTACTATTTCCATAAGATTCATAGCCATGTCCGTTGGCGCTTGAATTTTATGTATCACACCTTCTCTATCTGTAATTTTAATGTTTATATCTTGTTCCATTTTCAATGCATTTAAAATTTGGAATCCTTCATCTATATTATACGATTAAGCTAATTTTCTCCTAATAAGGAAATAAAAAATATCCTTACTCTATCTTCTTAACCACTGCTTTTGGTGCTTCCTTTCTTGTCCCGTCAAAGCCATCAATTCCACTTACCGTGGTATATTTCATAACAAAGCGCTTTCCTGGGTTTATTATTTTATAAGCTGCCTGACACATTAATGTAGCTTCGTGGAAGCCACAAAGGATAAGTTTCAGCTTTCCTGGATAGGTATTGACATCGCCTATTGCAAAGATCCCTGGGACATTTGTCTGGTAGTCCAAGGCATTGTTTACCACAATGGCATTCTTTTCTATTTCCAATCCCCAATTGGCTATTGGTCCCAATTTTGGAGACAGACCGAAAAGTGGAATGAAATGATCGCATTCAATTTCAAACTCTTTTTCTATGTGCTGTGCCTGCTTTATCACTACGGCATCCAACTTGTCATCTCCAACCAAGCCTATTATTTCTGCTGGGGTAATTAAATTGATCTTGCCTTCGTTTTTAAGTTCTTGCACTTTTTCAACAGAATCCAGATGCCCACGAAACTCATTTCTTCGATGTATCAATGTGACTTCGGAAGCGACATTGCTCAAGAAGATACTCCAATCCAATGCAGAATCGCCACCTCCAGCAATGACTACGCGCTTGTCTCTATATACTTCTGGGTCTTTTATGATGTATTCCACACCTACATCCTCAAAATCCGAGATGTTGTGTATTAGAGGCTTTCTGGGCTCAAAGCTTCCCAAACCACCAGCAATTGCAACTACAGGCGCATGGTGTTTTGTTCCTTTGTTGGTGGTTACTATAAAAGTATCGTCTTCTTGTTTTTCTATGGTTTCTGCACGCTCTCCCAAAGTAAAGCCTGGTTCGAACTGCTTGCATTGTTCCAATAGATTCGTTGTTAGGTCACCAGCTAGAATTTCTGGAAACCCTGGAATGTCGTAAATTGGTTTCTTGGGATATATTTCTGAACATTGCCCTCCTGCTTGAGGCAAGGCATCTATTAAGTGGCATTTCAATTTTAACAATCCAGCTTCGAATACTGTAAATAGACCTGTTGGACCAGCTCCAATAATAAGAATATCTGTTTCGATCATAAATCTTAACTCTCAATATTTATGACTTGCTCTATTTGAGGAGCATACTTCTTAATCGTCATTTCAACTCCCGATTTCAGAGTCATCTGATTGACACTGCAGCCTACGCAAGCACCTTCTAATTGTACTTTCACCAACTTACCGTCTTCAATGGACAACAAAGAAATATCTCCTCCATCACTTTGAAGGAACGGACGAATCTCATTTAGCGCTTTCTCTACATTCAATCTTAGTTCTTCTGTTGTCATCTTCTATTTTTTAACTGCTGAACACCCAGCCATTGTTGTTATTTTTATTGCTTCGGTTGGAGGCAAATCCGTATTCCTATCCACAACTTCTTGCACTATATTTCGAGTCAATGCCTCAAATGCCCCTTCCAAAGGTGTTGCTGTTTGCAATGCTGCTGGTCGACCGACGTCTCCTGCTTCGCGAATGCTTTGTACCAAAGGTATTTCTCCTAAAAGGGGTACTTGCAAGTCTTCCGACAAGTGTTTTGCTCCTTCTTTGCCAAAGATATAATATTTATTGTTTGGCAATTCTTCTGGTGTGAAATATGCCATGTTTTCGATGATACCTAGGACTGGAACGTTGATACTTTCCTGCTGAAACATCGCCACCCCCTTTTTGGCATCTGCCAAAGCCACATTTTGTGGTGTGCTCACTACAACTGCTCCAGTTATTGGCAACGATTGCATAATGCTCAAATGAATGTCCCCTGTCCCCGGAGGCAAGTCCAACAACAAGAAATCCAATTCTCCCCAAGCTGCATCAAAAATCATTTGATTCAATGCTTTAGCTGCCATTGGCCCCCTCCAAATCACAGCTTGATCTGGTTTGGTAAAAAAGCCTATGGACAATATTTTTACTCCGTAATTTTCTACGGGTTTCATTTTGGATTTTCCATCGACGTTGACAGAAAGTGGTCTTTCCAATTCCACATCGAACATTATTGGCATGGATGGCCCATAGATGTCGGCATCCAAAACGCCTACTTTAAATCCCATTTTTGCCAAGGTAACAGCTAAATTGGCTGTTACTGTAGATTTTCCAACACCTCCTTTTCCTGAAGCTATTGCCACAATGTTTTTAATCCCTGGGATTGCTTTTCCCTTTATTTCTGTCGTGGCTGGTTTGGCTGGAGCTTCTACCTTTAAATTTACTTTCACCTGGGCCTTGTCGTATACTTTTTCGTGAATGGCTTTCAAGATTTCCATTTCGGTCTTCTTGCGTGCTTGTAATGCCGGGTTCGTTATCGTTACATCCACAATCACCTCATCAGCGAAAGTCACTACATTTTTCACAGCTCCGCTCTCCACCATGTTTTGTCCTTCTCCTGGAACGGTTATGGTTTCCAATACCTTTAATATGTCTTCTTTGTTAAGCTTCATCTACTTTTTCCTTTAATAATGGGAATGTATTCTATTGATTGTTTTCATTTAAAAAAGACCTCATTCTCCAATCGGCTCATTCAAACTAGAAAACTTGATCTCGTTTTATTCCTCAAATATTGGTTTTCACTAATTTAGACTTATTCTAAAGTGCAAATATACTGCGAAATGTTTAGAATCAGAAGTCCTAATATTGAAATGATCTATAGGTAAATTTAAAATTGTTATGGGGTTTTCACTAATTCTCTAAGGATGTCAGCTTTTATGAATTGAATCGAACAATAGTCAATTCCTCAAGAAATAACATATAAAAAAGACTGTTACAATTCCTTTGAAGGATCCCAATATACGTCTTCCAGATTTTGTATTTGGTTGTTCTCCACTTTAACTCCTTCGCTTTCCAAAAGTTGTTGCATTAGATTCGTACCATCAAAATGATGTTTTCCCGTAAGCAACCCCTTTCTGTTTACGACTCTGTGAGCCGGCACATCTTTACCAGAAGAACCATTCATCGCATACCCCACCATTCTTGCACTTCTTGGTGCCCCCAAGTAATTGCCTATGGCTCCATAGCTTGTTACGCGCCCATATGGCACCAAACGAGCCACCTCGTATACCTTATCAAAAAAATTAAGAGTTTCCTGTTTCATTACTTTCCTTTTAACGCTGAATTTACCACTCTTTTATAATACTTATCAAAGTAATTATTGAAATGACACCAGTAATGCCTCCAATGATGAAGTTCATGTTTTTTTGAGACTTGATCTTCTTGCTTTTTATCTTTTCGAAAAAAAACACGTATATGTAAAGCATTACAAATGTTCCCATTGCGGCACCAGCCACGTAAGCAAATATGCTTGTAGCATCGAAAGCCAACCATCCAAATGCTGCAAAGGTAATACTCATATAGGCTTGATATGGGATTGGAAAAATATTTAAGCTTGATAGGAGTATCCCTTGAAAAAACCTGCTTTTTTTACTTTTCACATTGGTCTCCACATTGGGTCTGCTATCTTTTTTCTTTGCCAACAACAAAAAGTATATGGTAAGCAATACAAATATGACAAAGGCTACACGCTGCAAAATATCCACCACATCCGGATTGCGACTAAGATATCTCGCAAATTCCATTGCTATTATGGTTTGTACGATTACAATGATACAAACACCCGTTGCAAACACCAACCCCCTTGTATGTCCGTCTTTTATACTGACCTTTGCAGCCGTCATATTTAGCAAACCTGGAGGAATCACTCCCACCAATGCTATGACAAACCCCAAAATAAAAATAAATGTAATGTTCAAGCTTACTTAATTTTAAATCTAATATACGTAATTGGTTTGTTCTGTTCTAAATATTGGCTTTCGTAGTATGTCTGTATTCCTGTCACTTCTTTTGGACTGCCTTCCTGCTTATATACATTGTGATTTGCATACAACACTTCGTGCCCAGCTCCATGCAACAAACCTAGGGTGTAGCCATGCATGAACTCGCTGTCCGTCTTTAGGTGCATTGTTCCCTCAGGTTTCAAAACCTTCTTGTAACGCTTCAAGAATTCAGAATTTGTCATTCTATGCTTTGTGCGCTTGTACTTAATTTGTGGATCTGGGAATGTAATCCAAATCTCATCGACTTCATTTTCTGCAAATGCATGATCTATCAATTCTATTTGAGTCCTTAAAAAGACCACATTGGAAATATTTTCTTCCAATGCCGTTTTTGCTCCTCTCCAGAATCGTGCTCCTTTTATGTCGATACCTATGTAATTCCTGTCTGGGTTTCTCTTTGCCAATCCAACTGAATACTCTCCTTTTCCACACCCCAGTTCCAAGACCAATGGCTTGTCATTTTTAAAAACCTTCTTATTCCAATTTCCTTTTAAAGCATAGATTTCTTCTACCAATTCTTCTCTGGTTGGTTGAAAGACGTTATCAAACGTTTCGTTTTCGTTAAATCTCTTGAGTTTATTTTTACTTCCCACTATTCCTTAATGTTTTGGCAAAATTAAGGAAATATAATTGTTCACTATTATCTTTATCTTTGATTTTATGAGGATTTTAAAAAAGCGTTGACATCATATTCTTCTATTAAAAAAAAAGAAGCTTTTAACCACTTATGAGAAAAAGAATTTTAGTGACTCCTTTAAATTGGGGTCTTGGACACGCAACAAGATGCATTCCCATTGTCTATGCACTTTTGGAGCACGGTTTTACTCCCATCATTGCCAGTGACGGTGCTGCATTGAACTTGTTGAAAAAAGAATTCCCTAAATTGACTTTTGACGAATTGCCTCCTTACAACGTTACTTATGCAAAAAAGGCACACTTGTTTAAATGGAAACTTTTAAAAGATTCCCCAAAACTTCTAAATGCCATCAATGAAGAACGAAGAGTTACCGCCTTGTTGATAGAAAAACACAACATCGATGGTATAGTATCCGACAACAGATTAGGTGTTAATTCAAAAAAAGTCCCTTCCGTATTCATCACCCATCAATTGAATGTATTAAGTGGTAACACAACATGGCTGAGTACCAAGATACATCAAAAAGTCATTGATAAATTTGATGAATGTTGGGTTCCTGACAATGAGAACTCTCCAAATTTAAGTGGTAAATTAGGGCATGCCGAGAATACTCGTTTGCCAGTACGATACATTGGCCCTTTGAGTCGTTTTGAAAAATGTGACATTCCCATCGCCTACGACATAATGGTTTTGCTTTCCGGTCCAGAACCGCAACGTAGCTTGTTGGAAGAAAAACTATTGAAGGATCTCAAGGAGTTTAAAGGTTCTGTTCTTTTTGTAAAGGGCAAAGTCGAAGAGGAAGTCGTCGTGACCAAATCGGGCAATCTCACCATTTACAACTATATGAGAGGCAAAGCTCTTGAAGAAGCCATTAATGCCAGCCAATTCATCTTGTCTCGTTCTGGCTACACGACCGTTATGGATTTGGCCAAAATTGGCAAAAAAGCCTTTTTCATTCCAACTCCAGGTCAATTCGAACAAGAATATCTAGCTACGATGTTAGATCACCTACATCTTGTTCCCACTTGCAGTCAGGATGACTTCAAAATAGAATTATTGAATGTCGTTGAAGAGTATGACGGTTTGAGCATAGAATGTACTCCACCAGATTACAATGCTCTATTCAGCCTTTTCCAACGTGAATGAGAATTCACTACCAACTCCAAATTCGCTTTCCACATAAATTTTCTCATCGTGAGCTTCTATGATGTGCTTTACGATTGCCAACCCCAATCCAGATCCTCCTTCTTTTCTAGACCCACTTTTATCCACGCGATAGAACCTTTCAAACAAGCGAGGTATGTTCTCAGCCGTTATCCCTTCTCCATTGTCTGTTACCCTGATGATGACTTTGTTCTTTATTAGGTTCTCTACACTAATTTCCGTAGTTCCTTTTTCTCTTCCGTATTTAATCGAATTCACTATGAGATTTGTAAGTACTTGCTGGATTCGTTCCTTGTCTGCCTTTACCAATATGGGAGTTTCATAATCCATATCGAAAATCAATGATATCTTCTTCTTGGTCGCTTTCATTTCGAATAGTTCAAAGACATTTTTAACTAGTTCGATGATATCGAATTTCTCGATGTCCAATCTTAAATCACCAACTTCAAGCTTGGTGATCATGTCCAAGTCCTTTACGATGTATATGAGTCTTTCGACTCCCTTGTTCGCCCTATCCAGATACTTGTCTCGTATTTTCTCATTGTTGACAGCTCCATCCAGCAACGTCTCCAAATAGCCTTGAACGGTAAACAGCGGCGTCTTTAACTCATGAGAAACGTTTCCCAAAAACTCTTTTCTATACTCCTCCCTTACTTTCAATGTTTCTATTTCCAACTTTCTACCTCTGGCATACTTGTCTATCTCTTCGGTAAGCGTTGCCATGTCGGTAGTTATGCGTTCCTTGCTAAAGGATGTCGATTCCAAAAGCTTTAAATCGTCATATATTTTCTTTACTCGCCTGTATATGAAATTTTGAACTCTATATTGAATCACGAAAAATGATGCCGTGTAACAAAAAATTGCGAATGACAGCATCGCTAGCCATTCCACTTTGTAATACACATATAAAAAAACACTCATAGAGAGTGTTAGTACGGCCGTTATTAATAATGACGTCTTGAAAGCAAATTTATACGATTTCTTTATTCGCATTATTCTACAAATTTATATCCAACTCCTTTAACGGTCTTAAAGCAATCGTCTCCGATCTTCTCTCTTAGCTTTCTAATGTGCACATCTATTGTCCTTCCTCCTACGACTACTTCATTTCCCCAAACTCTATCCAATATGTCCTCTCTTTTGAACACTTTCCCCGGTTTGGAAGCCAACAGTGAAAGTAACTCAAATTCCTTTCTTGGCAAAATGATCTCTTCGTCTTTCAGTATTATCTTGTATTCATCTCTATTGATTGTCAAATCCCCTATCTTAATGAGTTCTCCATTGTCTTCTTCCTTCTTCAATCGTCTCAACAAGGCTTTTACCTTACTCACCAATACCTTTGGCTTTATCGGTTTGGTTATGTAATCGTCTGCCCCTGCATCAAAACCGGCCACTTGGGAATAATCTTCTCCCCTTGCAGTCAAAAAGGTTATTATGGCCTCTTTCAACTCAGGTACTTTTCTAATGTTCTCACAAGCCTCAATACCATCCATTTCTGGCATCATTACGTCCAAAATGATAAGTTGTGGTTTTTCCTTCTTGGCCTTTTTTACCCCTTCAACCCCATTCTCCGCAGTAATTACCTGATATCCTTCATTGGATAGATTATAACTTACAATTTCCAAAATATCTGGCTCATCGTCTACCAATAATATTTTAATATCCTTGTTATTCATTAAAAAATGCTTTAATTTTTGTTAAGGTAAAGATAAAACTATTCATTAAAAAAATGAGTGTTATGCAATTAATAACAATAAGGTAACATTGCAAATTCGGTGCTCGTCAGCAAAAGACCTCAAAACCATATACCACTATGAATTAACAACTTAAAACATAGTTATATTATAGTTAATATTTGACATTGTTGACAGACAACATCTTAACAGCATTAATTTCTTCGTATATTTGTAGTCCAATTTTTATTAAATAACAATTATGAAAAAACTTTACTTTTTAATTTTTACAATTTTAACGACTTCCATTTCTTCCGGACAAATTTGGTCAGAGGATTTCAACACCTATACTGATGGAACTGGAATAGATGGTTCTGTTGGAGCCACTGTAACTAATATTGGTGATTATCCAGCTGGTGTCTCCAAATGGACTTTGGATGCAACTGCTGCTGCTTTGACAGCTGCTACAGATTGGGCAAAAACCAACGGAGGTCTTTTTAGCTTTCGAGATGTCGATGGACCACTCCAATGGAACTCTGAACTAATAGACATTAGTTCTGCGACTGCTCCTGTTAGCTTTCAATTGACAGCTTCCAACAATGCAGGAGGGTTTGAAACTAGTGATTTCTATGATGTCTATTATTCTGTAGATAGCGGTCCTTTTGTCTTAGTTTCCAATTGGAATAACCTAGGTGATGCCTCACACACAATAATAGGAGAAACTGGAGGTGTGGATTGGGCTACTGTTGAAGACATCCAAATAAGCGGTTTAAGTGGCAACACCCTACAAATAAGGGTGGAGGCCATCAACAATTCAGGTGCCGAAGAGTTTTTTTTAGATAATGTCATTGTTTCCGAAGGAGCATTGCCCCCATCTATAAGCATTACTGCACCAGCAGACGCGACTACTTATGCTCCTGGAACAACAAATGTAAACGTTGAATGGAGTACCGCCAATTTGGTTGGAGGAGAAACTGTGGACATCACTGTAAATGGAACAACCACAAACGACGTTACCAGTCCTTTTTCCGTAGCTACGACAGATGGCGTGACATACAATGTTACCTTAGAACTTGTCAATGGAGGAGTATTGGATTCTGACATGGTAAGTTTCAGTGTAGCTAATTTAACAACTGTAGCAGACATTACTGCTTTGAGAGCGGACGTTACTGCAAATGGTCTTGGTCGTTTCTATGAGATCACAGGTGGATCGCTTGTCACGCATACCGACGGATTTAGAAACAGAAAATGGATTCAAGACACCAACATAAGCGGTGTATTGATATATGACCAGCCAGGCACCATTGCCACGACATACAATGTTGGAGACATGGTAACCGGTTTAAGAGGAACAACCGAGGAGAACAGTGGAGTGTTAAGGTTCATACCTACTTCCGATTCAGGAGTAGTTGCATCAACAGGAAATGCGGTAACACCTCAAATAGTTACAATATCCGCGTTTAATGCAGCTCCCAACGATTATGAATCTGAATTGATCGAAGTACAGACGGTTACTTTCGTCGAAGGTGATGGTACTGCCACTTTTGCAACAGGTCAAAATTACACTTTGAGAGATGATATGATGAATGACTTGGTCAAACGTACAGATTTCTTTTCTGCAGATTACATCGGTGAGATCATTCCTTCTTCTCAATTACCTAGTGTAGTTGGCATCGCAGGAGAATTCAATGGTACCGCTCAAATCTATGTGAGGAGCTTGAGCGATTTGACATTGGGTACATCTTCATTTAATGGTCAAGATAACTTCTCTGTCTATCCCAACCCGACAAGTACTGGTTTTGTGAACATAGCTACGGCATCCAACGCGAACGTTAACGTTGCAGTATATGACATATTGGGGGGAAAAGTTATCTCAACAACATTAAAGAACGACGCTTTAAATGTTTCTAACCTTGAATCTGGTGTCTACATCTTGAAATTAAGTCAAAATGAAGCTACGGTAACCAAGAAATTGGTTATTGAGTAAACTTTGAATTTTATATTTTTATAAGAGCGTTACTCAATATAGTAACGCTCTTTTTTATTTTATTTACTTTTGCTTTTTGTCCCGACGCAAAGATTTCAATCACAATTTTCATACAAATTGATGTAACGTTTTAAATGATAGATCCAAATACCTTTTTCAACATTAAATCCCAAACCGATTTTGAAGATGCGACAATGAAAATCTTTAATTTTCAATTTGAGAACAATCCTGTCTATCGTTCTTTTTGTGATCTATTGTACAAACATCCCAGCGACATAAGCTCCATCGAAGACATCCCTTTTCTTCCCATCCAATTTTTCAAGACACATTCCATTTTAAGCAGCAAGGAGTTTGTAAAGAAAACCTTTACAAGTAGTGGTACGACAGGAAGTATGACAAGCAAACATCACATTTCCGATCTATCCATTTACGAAACCAGTTTCACGAGAGGCTTTGAAAGCATCTATGGGCCGATTGAAGATTATGTAATTATAGCCTTGCTTCCCAGTTATTTGGAACGAGAAGGCTCTTCTTTGATCTATATGGTCGATACAATGATAAAACAATCCAGGCACCCAGAAAGCGGCTTTTATTTGAATAACCTGTCGGAATTGAAAAACCAACTCATCACACTGAATGACAAAGGAAAAAAAACATTGCTCATAGGTGTCTCATTTGCACTCTTGGATCTGGTGGAAACACATATTTTCAATCTAGACAATACCATTGTAATGGAAACTGGAGGAATGAAAGGAAGAAGAAAGGAATTGATCAGAGAGGAGCTACACGCCATATTGAAAGCTGGGTTTGGTGTAGAACACATCCATAGTGAATATGGAATGACAGAACTATTGAGTCAAGCCTACTCAAAAGGCAATGGTGTTTTCAATTGTCCCAATTGGATGAAAACATTGACCCGAGACCCTGAAGACGCCTTAACCATCCAAAACATTGGAAAATCTGGAGGCATAAACGTCATAGATCTAGCAAACATAAATTCCTGTTCTTTCATTGCCACACAAGATCTTGGTCGCATCCACAATGATGGTTCTTTTGAGATCATAGGTCGGTTCGACGCAAGCGACATAAGAGGATGCAATCTCATGGTACTATGAGTATGTAATGCATACAGCTTTTTTTCGACTTATTCTTCCAAAGGAAACACGCATTGAAATGTTTCCTACAATAAAAACATGTCATGAAAGCAACAACAATAACAATCATCTTGTTCCTATTCGGAATGTTTACCTCCGTACAAGCACAATCGGACTATTACACAAAAAAGGGATTTGCCATTCAAGGTTATGATGTGGTCTCCTATTTCGAAAACAAGGCCGAAGAAGGTAAAAAAGAGTTCAAAACCACCTATGATGGAGCTACATTCAAATTTGTATCGCAAGCACATTTGGATGCATTTCTAGAGAATCCGAAACAGTATTTGCCACAATATGGAGGATATTGCGCCTATGCAATCGCTGAAAAAGGAAAGAAGGTTTCCATTAACCCAAAAACGTTCGAAATCAGGGATGGGAAGTTATATCTATTTTACAATTCTTGGGGAACGAACACTTTAAAATCATGGCAAAAAAATATTTTGAAAGGTTTACAAGAAAAGGCCGACCAAAATTGGGACACTATTAAAAGTATTGATTGATTTAAAGTTTATAGTGTTATGAGAAAGAAAAATTAGTTTTTAGTTGGTTGACTAATTTTTAGAAGCCTGAGTTACATCTCTGTAATCAGGCTTCTTATTTTTTTCAGTTTATTTATAGCACTTGAAACTATATCACCTTTAAAATATAGGTGTTTTTCTTTCCTTTGTTCAAAACGACATACTTGTCCTGTATCAAATCGGTAGCAGTAATCTTATAATCTTCCTTTACCTTGTCCTTGTTCACGGAAATGGCATTTTCCTTCAACGCCCTACGTGCTTCACCATTGCTTGCCAAAAAGTTGGTCTTTGCAGCCAAAGCGGCAATCATATCCAATCCTTCATTTAAATCTGCTAGTGTTATTTCTGCTTGTGGGACACCTTCGAAGACATCCAAAAACAGTTTTTCATCCAACGTTCTAATCTCTTCATTGAAGTTTTTGCTAAATAAGATCCCCGATGCCTTTTGTGCATTTTCATACTCTGCCTCAGAATGAACCATCATTGTTATTTCTTTGGCCAAACGTTTTTGCAAAACTCTTAAATGTGGAGCTTCCCCATGTTCTTCAACGATCGCTTTTATGTCTTCTTCTGTTAAAAAAGTAAATATTTTAATATACTTCTCTGCATCTTCATCACTGGAGTTCAACCAATATTGGTAAAATTTGTATGGTGATGTCCTGTTGGCATCCAACCAAACGTTACCTCCTTCACTCTTTCCAAATTTGGAACCATCACTCTTTGTAATCAACGGACAAGTAATGGCATACCCTTTTCCTTGATCTATTCTTCTTATTAACTCGGTACCCGTCGTTATGTTTCCCCATTGGTCACTACCTCCCATTTGTAAAGTACATTGCTCTTCCTTGTATAAATGCAAGAAATCGTAGCCTTGTACCAGTTGGTATGTAAACTCGGTAAAACTCATTCCTTCAGACGATTCCGAAGAGATTCTATTCTTGACTGAATCCTTGGCCATCATGTAATTTACAGTAATGTGCTTACCAACGTCTCTAATGAACTCCAAGAAAGAGAACTCTTTCATCCAATCATAGTTATTTACCAACACGGCGGCATTCTTTGCATCACTTTCAAAATCCAAAAAGTGAGCCAATTGCTTCTTTATGGCTTCTTGATTGTGTCGTAACGTTTCTTCATTAAGCAAATTACGTTCGCTGGATTTTCCAGATGGATCTCCAATCATACCCGTTGCTCCTCCAACCAAAGCGACAGGTTTGTGACCACAGCGTTGGTAATGCGCCAGCAACATAATTGGCACCAAATTGCCAATGTGCAAAGAATCTGCCGTTGGGTCGAAGCCAACGTATGCACTTCTCATTTCCTCGCTCAAATGCGCTTCGGCACCGGGCATTTCAGTATGTAACATTCCTCTCCAACGCAATTCTTCAACAAAATTATTTGCCATAGCCATCTTATAGTTTTTTTTACAACCGCAAAGATAAAAATCAATGCTCAACTAGCATGCAATATTGAATAATTCTTTACTTTAGTCCTATGATTTTAGTTACTGGAGGAACAGGGTTGGTAGGTGCACATTTATTGTATCGGCTCATAAATGACAAACAAGTTGTCCGCGCCATATATAGAAATGAAAAGAAGTTTGACAACGTAAAGCGCATCTTCTCGTATTACTCTGAAAAGGCTGAAGTGCTTTTCGACAGCATTGAATGGGTAAAAGCGGATTTAAGCGACATCCCTGCATTGACAGAAGCATTCGCAGGTATTTCTCACGTATATCATTGTGCCGCCTTTGTGTCTTTTGAGCCCGATAAATTTGAGGTTTTACAAAAAACCAACATTGAAGGTACTGCAAACATTGTAAATCTGTCCATTTCCAACGCCATAGAAAAACTTTGCCATGTAAGTTCCATTGCCACAATGGGGCACGCCAAAAGCAACGAGCCGACTACGGAAGAAACCGAATGGAATTCAGAGATTGACCACAATGTATATACCATCACAAAATATGGTGCCGAACTTGAAGTTTGGAGGGGCACGCAAGAAGGTTTGGATGTCGTAATTGTAAACCCAGGAGTCATAATCGGCCCAGGGATTTGGCATTACGGTAGTGGTTCTTTGATTAAAACCGTACACAGAGGCCTAAAACATTTCACTTCTGGAAGCACAGGTTTTGTTTCTATTGACGATGTCGTTACCAGCATGGTGCAACTTATGGAAAGTAGCATAAAAAATGAGCGTTTTATCGTTGTTGCCGACAACTGGAGTTACAGACGGTTTCTAACAACTTGCGCGAAGGCCTTATATGTTAAGCCTCCAAAAAAAGAGGCAAAAAATTGGTTGCTACAAATTGGTTGGAGATTGGATTGGCTAAAACACAAACTCACTGGTAAGCGCAGAACATTAACTAGACAATTGGTTACATCTTTGAGTTCCAACTCTAATTTTGACCATTCAAAGTTGAAGACTCTGCTCAATTTCAAATTCACTCCCATATCCAATAGCATAACGGAGGTTTGCAAAGCCTATTTAAAGGATATAAGCTAGTTTTCCCCTTTGGGGCCTGGTTTTAAACCTCCTTCCTCGTTGGGTTTTTCGGCTTTTTTTATCGCCTTGTATTCATTTTTTTTAGAGAGCACGTCTCCTTTTGCTTTCTTTTTCTCTCTCTTTATGGAATCCTTTGTAGCTTTTTCTTTCCCTTCTTTATCTTCAATTGCCTTGTAGACATCCCTTAACTTGGTTAGACTATCCTTTACCTTGGCATATATCTCCCCATATTTTTTAATGTTAAAGGCATAATATTCATTGTTCTTGACAAATGTCATGCTATCAATATTGTTCTTTTTGTAGATGTATTCATCTGGAACAATACCATTTTCTTCAAACACTTTCTTGTTTATTCCTTTTGCTGAAGATACTATGGCCATATCCACCAAAACGGTCACCATTTCTGATTCTGTTAATAAACGATCAGGTTTTTCAGGCTTTTTTACATCGTAGCACGAACTTAAAAAAAGCAGCAACAGCAAGTATGTGAATCCTTTGTCTTTCATCGTTTTAATATTCCATAAGTCTATCAAGATGCAATATATCATTGATTTACAATTCTTTATTCATCCTATTTCCCCAACTACCTATCAAAAGTTAATTGTCTAGCATATTTCGTATCGTAGAATTTAAAGTTCTTGTAAGCCAATCCTCCATTTACAAAAGTGTGTGAAATCCTAGATTTGAAGGTGGTACCTTCAAAAGGAGACCAACCACACTTGTATAGAATGTTATCCTTGTTGACCGTCCAAGGGTTGTTTAAATCCACAATTACCAAATCTGCAAAGTAGCCTTCTCTGATGAACCCACGTTTCTCTATTTGAAACAATATGGCTGGGTTATGGCATGCTTTCTCCACTATCTTTTCAATCGAAATCTTTCCTTGGTGATGCATCTCCAACAATGCAGGCAATGCATGTTGCACCAATGGCCCACCGGATGGTGCCTTTGTATATACGTTGTCTTTCTCTTCCAATGTATGTGGCGCATGGTCTGTGGCGATGACATCTATCCTATCGTCGAGCAACGCCTTCAACAATTGATCTCTGTCTTTTTCCGTTTTCACCGCTGGATTCCATTTTATTAAGGTTCCCTTCTCATCGTAATCCTTATCGCTAAACCACAAATGATGTATACAGACTTCAGCTGTTATCTTTTTGTCTTTTAACGGAATGTTGTTGCTGAATAGATTGGTTTCCTTCCCTGTCGACAAATGGAACACATGCAACCTTGCCCCTGTTTTTTTTGCCAGCTCAATGGCCTTGGACGATGATATGTAACACGCATCTTCACTTCTTATTATTGGATGGAGGTTTAAGGGGATGTCATCCCCGTAACGTTCTTTGTAAATCTCCATATTCGCATTGATGGTACCTTCGTCCTCGCAATGTACCGATATTAGCAAGTCCGTACTTGAAAATATTTTCTCCAATACTTCTGGATTGTCTACCAACATATTTCCTGTTGAAGATCCCAAGAACAACTTTAAACCTGCCACTTGTTTAGGGTCCACCTTCAAGATTTCGTCTAAATTATCGTTAGTACCTCCAAACATGAACGAGTAATTCGCATAGGCTGTATTTTCGGCTACTTCAAACTTTTCATTCAATTTTTCAATGGTCGTGGTTTGCGGATTGGTATTTGGCATTTCGATAAATGAAGTGATTCCTCCAGCTATGGCTGCTCTGGATTCAGTTTCAATGTTGGCCTTGTGCGTCAAGCCTGGCTCCCTAAAATGGACTTGGTCGTCTATTACACCTGGAAGCACATGTTTACCTTCTGCATCGAAGACATGGACATCTGCAGACTTTGCGCTAATGGATTCGCTAATTTCCTTTATGCGATCTCCTTCAATCAATATGTCCCCATTGAAAACAGAACCTTCATTAACGATTCTGGCATTTTTTATAAGTGTAATTCTTTCGTTCATCATCGATTATTTTTTAAATAAGCTTTTAAATTTCATAGTTATGACTCCAAAGATGGCTTCAGAAATGATTCCCGAGCTCAATTTGGATTGCCCCTTTGTCCTGTCAGTGAATATTACTGGTATTTCCACAATTTTAAATTGCTTTAAATAGGCTTTGAATTTCATTTCAATCTGGAACGCATAGCCCACAAACTTTATCTCATCCAAATTCAAAGCCTCCAAAACACTTCTTCTATAACATACAAACCCAGCTGTCGTGTCTTGAATTCGCATTCCTGTTATCAAACGAACATAGATGGATGCTCCGTAGGACAATATCACTCTACCCAGCGGCCAATTTACGACATTTACTCCTTTTACATAACGAGAACCGATGCTCACATCTGCATTTTTCACATGGCAAGCCTCGTATAGCCTTATCAAATCTTTTGGGTTGTGAGAAAAATCGGCATCCATTTCAAAGATATAGTCATATCCTTTTTTCAAACTCCATTTGAATCCATGAATGTATGCCGTTCCCAAGCCTGCCTTCTTATTTCTAGATTCTAGAAACAAACGGTTAGGGTAATCCCTTTGAAGCGCTTTCACCTTGTCTCCTGTAAAGTCCGGCGAATTGTCATCCACAATCAAAACATCAAAAGCCTTATCTTGAGTAAAGACCGCCTTTATAATGGCCTCGATATTCTCGATTTCATTGTAAGTAGGAATAATAACAATTGCATCTTGCATTTCTGCTTTCTATTTTTGTAGCAAATGTACATTTTTTAAAAGACACGTTTTTTAAATATTTCTTAATATTGGCAAGTCTCCTTATAAATAAATGTAATAATTTTATACAATGCTTAGAAATTTGATTTCCACAGAGGTTTTTACCATTCTAATATTGGTTAGCTTGTTGCTTATCGCTTCTGCTAAGCTAATATACCCAAAGCGTTTCAGTGACTTCACCTCTATTGTCGTAAATTTCAAATATTTGAAAATGTATGCTCGAGATCAAAAGTTCCTAGATGGTTTCGAGGCTTTGTTGTTTGGAAATCTCGTCATTGGATTGGCCATCTTTAGTTATCAATTTTACAATAAAGGCCAAATTGTTTCCGAAACTTCCGAGTTGTTGCTCTTGAAAATAGGTTTTGCCATTGCTTTGTTCATTTTGATAAAGGTATTGTTGGAACGTTTAATTAGTAGTGTTTTAAACATCGACCCCATTATAAATAGCTATTTGTTTCAAAAAATAAGTTACAAGAACTTCATCGGTTTGATTTTAATTCCTGTCAATGGCATTTTAATCTATACCATAAGTCCTAACACGCTCATATTTATTTCCATACTTTCAGTTTTGGCCATTGTCAACTGTATTGGCTCACTTTCTTTCTTTAAACGAAATCAAAACATAATTAAAAAGAACTTGTTTTATTTTATTTTGTATCTTTGCGCACTCGAAATTTCACCTTACGTGATTTTGTATAAGTTAATTACAAGCATTTAAGGGGTATAACATAAAGCTATTAACTATGAAAGTGAAAACAATTTTAGTCTCCCAACCAGAACCTAAAATAGAAAATTCGCCTTATTTTGATCTTTCAGAAAGACAAAAAGTTAAGATTGACTTCCGTCCTTTCATTCACGTAGAAGGAGTTCCATCTAAAGAAATCAGACAGCAAAAAATAGATTTAACAAAATTTACTGCTATCATATTGACTAGTAGAAATGCTGTGGATCATTTTTTTAGAGTTGCAGAAGAAATGCGCTTTAAAGTACCAGATACCATGAAGTACTTTTGTCAATCTGAAGCTGTGGCATATTACTTGCAAAAGTATGTTGTATATAGAAAACGTAAGATTTACGTTGGCAAGCGCACCTTTGCCGAATTATCCCCATTAATCAAAAAGTACAAGGACGAAGCTTTTTTGCTCCCCACTACCGACAAACTCAAACCTCTAGTTCCTGAAACTTTGGATGGGTTGGGAGTTAATTGGAGAGAGGCCGTGTTTTACAAGACTGTGATTAGCGACCTTTCAGACTTGGAAAATGTAACTTATGACATTTTAGTGTTTTTCAGTCCATCGGGCATTGAATCTCTATTTCACAATTTCCCAAATTTCAAACAAAACAACACACGCATTGCCGTATTTGGCAACACGACCATAAAAGCTGTAGAAGCAAGAGGTCTAAGGGTGGACATTGCTGCTCCTACACCTGAAACCCCATCCATGTCAATGGCCTTAAAGAAATACATAGATACTGTCAATAAAAAATAATTTATTGTAAACATCTATTTCAAACAAAAAAGAGACTTCTCATTTAGAAGCCTCTTTTTTGTTTTCAACACCTTTTTAATTTTATACCAAATAGCAATAAAAAAACCTTAAAGTCAGCTTTAAGGTTTTTTTATGTTTTTCAACTCATTGATTCAAGTTGCTTACATGTCATTATCTAACATTTGGTGCTCCAGCCAAGATTTCAGCATTGGCATTGTCCTCGAATTGTTTGAAGTTGTCTCTAAATGACACAGCCAACCTATCTGCTGTATTGTAATAGCCTTCATCATTGTTCCAAGTCTGTCTTGGGCTCAATACGGATGTCGGTACATTGGGACACGTTCTAGGCTGTTCTACCTTAAACACCGAGTGTATGTGGTAGTTTCCTTTGTTGGCTTCTTCCAAGGATCCATTCATGGCTGCAGTAATCATTGCACGTGTGTACTTTAACTTCATTCGACTACCTACACCGTAAGGTCCTCCGGTCCATCCAGTGTTAACCAACCAAACCGTAACACCTGCTTCTTTCATCTTCTTACTTAGCATTTCTGCGTATTTTGTAGGGTGCAAAGGCATGAAAGGCGCTCCGAAACATGCCGAAAAACTAGGCACAGGCTCAGTAATCCCAGCTTCAGTCCCTGCTACTTTTGCCGTATAACCGGAAATAAAGTGGTAAGCTGCTTGTCCTGGCGTCAATTTTGAAATTGGAGGCAGTACACCAAAGGCATCTGCCGTCAAAAAGAATATGTTTTTTGGATTCTTTCCAATAGATGGCACCTTGATGTTTTCTATGTGGTGAATCGGGTAACTAACTCTTGTATTTTGCGTGATCGAAGTGTCTTTGAAATCCACTTCGTTCTTATCGTTCATTATTACATTTTCAAGGATTGCTCCTTTTTTGATGGCTCCATAGATTTCTGGCTCTTGCTCTTTCGAAAGGTTAATTACTTTCGCATAACAACCTCCTTCAAAATTGAAAACTGTATTTTCACTAGTCCAGCCATGTTCGTCATCACCAATAAGGCTTCTGTCCGGGTCAGTGGACAACGTAGTCTTCCCCGTACCGGACAAACCAAAGAAAATGGATGTATCTCCTTCTTTCCCGACATTGGCACTACAGTGCATTGGCAATGTATTTTTAAACACTGGAAGTATGAAATTCAATGCAGAGAAGATTCCTTTTTTGATTTCCCCCGTATAACCCGTACCACCAATCAAAGCTACCTTTCTTGTAAAGTCCAAGATGGCAAAATTATGTTGACGTGTACCGTCCTCTTCTGCATTGGCCATAAAACCTGGTGCATTTACGATGGTCCATTCCGGAGTGAAGTCTTTCAATTCCTCATCGGTTGGACGTAAGAACATGTTGGATGCAAACATGTTGCTCCAAGGGTATTCGTTGATAACACGAATGTTCAATTTATAATCCTCATCGGCACAAGCAAAGCTATCTCTTACAAACACTTCTTTTTCAGACAAATAATCAACGACCTTGTCATATAGTTTTTGAAACTTGTCCGCATCAAAGGGAATGTTGATGTTTCCCCACCATACGCGGTCTTTAGTAACATCGTCTTTTACAATAAATCTATCCATTGGTGAACGCCCAGTAAATTCTCCTGTATTGACAGCTAAAGCTCCGGAGGATGATTCTACTCCTTGCCCTTTCTCAATGGCTGTGTCATGAAGTTGGTCTGGGGTCAATTGGTATTGTACTTTGGCATTCTTGATTCCGTATTTTTCAAGCGAAATCGATTTCGTAGATTGTGTATGGTTTACCATAATTTAGTTATCTTGTTTAGGGTGTAAAATTAATGATTATTATAAAAATAGGTGTTAAAAAAGAAATTAATTATCCTTAATTCTTATAAACCCAATGGTCATAACTATCCAAGCGACAATTAAAAACAATCCACCAATCGGAGTAACGAAAGCAATGCTTTTAAAATTAAAGGCTGAAAGTGAATCTGTGGACAAACCGTAGATAGAGCCAGAAAACAAGATTATCCCAGCAACGACAAGATAAAATATGCTCTTTTTGGTTTTATCCGTCAATGCATTAAAACTTCCTACAAACAACAACAACAATGCATGGTACATTTGGTAACGCACACCCGTTTCAAAAGAGCGCAAAGATTCCTCTTCTATCAAAGCTTTTAATCCGTGCGCCGCAAAGGCTCCCAATATGACACTTACAACACCTAACAGGGCACCTGTAGCCAAAATAGTTCTATTCATTTTTTTCATTTTTTTTGATGAGTTGTCCAAAGTAAAATCCATCCCATATTTTATGACATTGACCAAATTAAAGTACAATGATCTGGTTCATAAATAAATTTATATTTAGAGTTTTTATAACGATTGCATTTTATTACATTCGCCCTATTAAAACACAAAATTACTTAACATATCTCAATTATGCGAAAGATTTTAGTTATCGGTTCTGGAAAATCCGCTTCTTACTTGATAAAATACTTCTTGGATAAATCTGAAAGTGAAAACCTCCATGTCACCGTTGGGGACTTAAGTGTCGACAACGCCAGAAAACTAACTGGAAATCATAAAAACGCAACCGCCATATCACTGAATGTCTTTGATGAGACTTCCCGCGTCAATGCAGTCAAGGATGCCGACATCGTCGTGTCCATGTTGCCTGCTCGCTTTCACATAGAAGTCGCAAAGGATTGCATTGCCTACGAAAAGAACATGGTGACTGCCTCGTATGTAAGCAAAGAAATGCAAGAACTTGATGAAGCCGCGAAAGACAAAGGCCTAATCTTCATGAATGAAATTGGTGTAGATCCCGGCATTGACCATATGAGTGCCATGCAAGTGATAGATCGCATTACGGATCAAGGTGGAAAAATGATTTTGTTCGAATCCTTCACTGGTGGATTGGTGGCCCCAGAAAGCGACAACAACCTTTGGAACTACAAATTTACTTGGAATCCAAGAAATGTGGTCGTAGCTGGACAGGGAAGTGCTGCCAAGTTTTTGCAGGAGGGCACTTACAAATACATCCCATACAATCGTTTGTTCAGACGTACTGAATTTTTGGAGATTGATGGCTATGGTCGTTTTGAAGCCTATGCGAATAGAGACTCCTTGAAATACCAAAGCGTCTATGGTTTGGAAGACATAAAGACATTGTATAGGGGTACCATACGCCGCGTTGGCTTTTCTCGTGGCTGGCAAGTACTTGCCGCTCTAGGGATGACAGACGACAGTTACACCATTGACGATAGCGAGAACATGAGTTATAGAGACTTTGTAAACTCGTTTTTACCATATAGCCCTTCGGATTCCGTGGAACTTAAGTTCAGACACGCAATCAAAATAGATCAGGACGATACCATATGGGACAAGTTCATAGAATTGGATCTTTTTAGTTCTACGAAAATGGTAGAGTTGAAAAAGGCCACACCAGCCCAAATTCTTCAAAAAATATTAATGGACAGCTGGACACTGGATGAAAATGACAAGGATATGATTGTCATGTATCACAAGTTCGGTTACGAATTGAATGGTAAAAAACATCAAATCGATGCCACCATGGTTACCTTGGGAGAGGACCAGACCTACACTGCAATGGCAAAAACGGTAGGTTTGCCAGTAGCGATGGCTACGATGGCAATCCTCAATGGGAAAATCAAAACGTCTGGTGTACTCGTACCAATCACCAAGGAAGTATACGAGCCCATCTTAAAGGAATTGGAGGACCATGGCGTTGTTTTCAACGAAAAGGAAGTACCGTATCTAGGTTACAACCCCTTGAATGTTTGAAGAGCACTCGATTCCGACATCCTGGATTTTTCCAGTCAACTAGAATTACAATCTTAAATGCTTTTAGTACTTTTATGTTTTAATATGCTAACATAAATAGTTTTGAAAGTAATAAACAAGAACATACACATAGATGGCATCGATAAAAAAATACTACGAGCGTTGATGGGTGATGCCAGAACGCCTGTCTTGGAAATTGCAAGGCAAGTGGGTATTTCCGGTGCAGCGATACATCAACGTTTGCGCAAGCTTGAAAAATCGGGATTGATCGCTGGTTCCAAGTTCATCATAAATCCAAAGATACTGGGCTATACGACTATGGCCTTTGTTGGCGTCTATCTGGACAAGGCCATAAGCAATCCAGAAGCCGTAAAGCAACTCAAGAAGATACCAGAAGTCTTGGAATGCCATTATACCACGGGAAACTGGAGCATATTCATAAAGATACTATGCAAGGACAATGCCCATTTGATGCATCTATTAAACAGCCAAATACAATCCATTACGGGGGTCTCCAGAACGGAAACCTTCATATCATTGGATCAACAGATAGAGAGGCAGATCAAGATATAAGAAACCCAGTACGAAACATACTTAAAAAAAACGCGCTAAAAATCTCTTGATTTTGGAGCATAAAAAAACCTCCAAGTCAATGGAGGTTTCTTCTTTTATTAAAATTGATGATCAGTTTATCACTATTTTCTTAACTGTTGAAGCATTGTCAGACGACAAGGTCATCAAATACATTCCTGAAGACAACATAGATTCTAAATTAAGTTCTTTATCCTCTACTGTTCCATTTAAATCATAATTAGCGACAACACGACCATTTAAATCCGAAATTTGAATTCTATCCAAAGCAATGCCAGAGTTTTTAATGGTAATGTTTCCATTGGATGGGTTTGGGTATACAGAGAATGCGTTATTTATTGCAAACTCGTGATTAGAGAGGGTTCCTTCTTTGACTCCCTCAGTAAATAAAATATCGTCAAACATATACTCTTCTGTAGCAGAATTAGATTGAGCTTGAACAACAAGTGTCGTAATGCTACCTATATATGCTGAAATATCAACATCTATAGCTGTAAATACCTCTTCAAGACTAGCTCCGTTATATAAAAAAGCATCAATATCCTGACCAGTAGTGTCTAATATTACAAAATCTGGACTAGCTCCGTTGTTTATTTTTAAAAAAATCTTTATAAACTCTGTCGACTCATACGTCGTTGAATTTAAAAATAAACTCATTTGAAACCTAGGAGATGTTGTTCCTGTTAAATCTACACCATCAAATTCCACCGTAATAGTTCCATCTGGGTCTTCTATAATATAACCACTACTAGCATAGGCAGGGAATATATCTAGTATTTCAGTATTATTGATAGGACCTTCATACACCCCTACAGCATCACCTGTACCTTCACTTAACCCCGTGCCAAGATTATTAGAAAAAGTAGTGGTAAAACCTAATTCTGTTGTCCCTGTATGTTGTACAATAGGTTGGTTAGGGTTATTAACCAACTCATGATCGGCTAAATTAGCATCTAAATATCTTTGAGTCCCTAACGCTCCATTTGGCTCTTCAAACCCTGTTCCTACTTGGGCATTGATAGCCAACACTCCGAAAAGGCTAATTAAAAGAAAGTAATTTTTTTTCATAATTATCATATTAATAGTTAACCACAAATATAGTTTATTTATAACGCGTTTTAAACACATAACTCTTCCATAGTTTGTACGATTGTTAGACAATAGAACTACAGAAGAGCTAAGTTTTAATTATATTTTTATATACAATTTAGTTTCTAGAAGGAAAAACTCCTTGCAAAGCTATAATAAAATTAAGTCCCAAATAAGGGTTTCTTATCGAGAAAGCACGATTTCCACCTGTAGCCATTGTATTGCCGCTTATAGCAACAGTACCCACAGCTCCCAAATTATTATCAGCCGCTTCAGAGTTATAAGGAGTTCCCGAAGTAGCATTACCTATGACTTTTCCTACGGCATTATTAGTATCTCCATCCTCTTCATTACACGGTACTGTACTTGTCCCAGTAAGAGTACTTCCATTATGAAAGTGATTAGGCATCTCATTAACTGTCAAAGTCACTGATTCCGCACCACCTCTTTGCCCCAAGTTTACAGGAGTCAATCCTGGGCCATTACCTTCATGCATTGGGATTCTACCTCTTAAATCCGGTAAGGCGAAAGTGGTTCTACCATCACCTCCGTAAGTAGTTCCTAAAATTGAAAATAAAGCTGAGTTCTGTGAAATAGGCAAAAGTTGTCCGTTGCATAAAGCCCAACCTCTTGGCGCAAAGTTACCACCAAACATAATGATTTCTCCTAAAAATGGATCCATAATAAAATAGTTTTTAAAAATTAATAATAGTCATATTTAACAATTCAAAACACAGAGATCTTCATTAAGAATATCTTTATTTTCAAATCGTTTTGCTAAGCTAGAACTAACACACTAAACAAGGCAACGCAAAACCACGGATTGTCAAAATCACGTATAAACCCCTGTTTTGCTGTTTTAATTTTTTTTATTGAAAATATCGGTTAGATTTATAGGATATATTAACCTTTAAACACCAACAAAATTATGAGCACAATTAAAATTGACGATGCTAAACAATGGGCTAAAAACTGGCAAACTGCAAACCCTAACCATTGTAAGGCCTTTTTAATTCCTGTAGAGGATCTTATAGGTTGCTTAGAAGAAATGAGTATTATACAATACAAGCCAGATGGAACGCCAATCATCAACAGCACGACAGGTCAAGGCGTAAGGGCATATATGGCCATAGATCCTACCAATGGGACTGGGAGTTCCAATGGCTATGGAGAAAAATTATTGTTAGTAGGAACTTATGTAGACTGCAACAACATACATAGAGACATCATAGAGGGAGAGCAACCTAGCGGATGTAGTGAAAAACCTCCGGTTCCAACAGGAAGTGGAGTATACGATTTTACAACACCTTGCCCGAATACATGTGACGACAAAAGTCCTTTATACGACCCTCGTTAAAAACTGATTGAAAATGACAGAAAAGATTATTCTACTTGTAGGAGGTTTTATTCTTTTAGTTAACACTATCTTATATTTTAAGACTTATCCCAAAAGGATAAGTCTTAAAATCTTTACGTCCTACCTGTTTATAATGTTAGTCATTCAAATCATATCAAATCTCTTATGGTATTTTAAGGAAGAAAATCTTTATCTGTCTCATTATTACTTTATTTTACAATTCATTCTTTTGAGTCTATTTTACAGAGAATTATTTATAGATCGCAAAAAGAAAAGAATCATCCAAATTACTTTTTTCGTCGTAATGTCCGTGTTGGGCATACAATACATAAACACTCCTTCTTTATACCATAAGTTCAATTTATTGGAAATAGTATTGACCTCTTTGAGCATTGTATCCTTCAGCGTGTTGTACTTTTATAATTCTTTGACTGAGAAAATGGAATTCACCTATGTAAACTCCGGCATCTTCATATATCTGATTAGTAGCACGTTGATTTTTTGCTCTGGTAATTTTACCAATGCTTACGATTCCAGTCTAGATAAGATTCTATGGTTGTTCAATTCCATATTATTTGTCGTCTATCAAATATTGATTTTTATGGAGTGGTACAAGAATTATAGAAAAACCTAAACGAATTAAGTACTATCTTTATGTCCACAACAAAATAAAACCCTCACTTTTTGGAAGAAGAAACATTCATAACGATTATAAGCATAGTAGGCATCAGTGTTAGTTTGTTAATCATAATGGCTGTAACCCTCATTGCCTTTTTTCATCACACCAAAAAAAAAATCATAGAAAAGGAGCAAGAAAAGGCTACTTTGAAGATAGAACATCAAAAGAAAATACTTCAAACCTCCATCGCCATACAAGAACAGGAACGCAATCGCATTGCTCAAGACTTGCACGATGCCATAAGTGCCAAACTCAATGTAGTGAGTTTGACCACACATGTCTTGTTAATAGACAAAACCATCAACGAGAAACAAAAAACGGCCTTGGAACAAATTCTAGACATTACCACCAATACCTTGGAAAGCGCTCGTAAAATAGCACATGACCTCATGCCTCCCATACTGGACAAGTTTGGACTCAAACCAGCTTTAGAAGAACTGTTTGAAGAGTTCACCATACATACGACCATAGACATCGAACACAATGTAGAAGAATTGCCTAGGCTCACCAAGACCAATCAACTACACTTCTTTAGAATCATTCAAGAATTGATAAATAACTCCATACGTCATGGCAAAGCGAATGAGATTGCCATTTACATGGAAGAAGACAACACTGGATTCATATTGCATTATCAGGACAATGGCATTGGATTCAATGTGGAATCCATTAAGAAGAAACCAGGAATAGGCATACAAAACATAAAAAGCAGAGCAAAAATACTAAACGGAAAACTTGCCATTGAAAGCACAGAAAACAGTGGAAGCAAATTTATAATACGGTGCAAATATCTAGAAGTACCCATATCGAAAAATTAAATCCCTAAACAATTATTATTTGGATACATTATATAGAACCATATAATATAAAAAAAATGAATAGCATAAAATTAGCATTAGCAGACGATGAGTTATTATTTAGACAAGGTGTCAAAGCAATACTCGAAAGTGAAGAATCCATAGACATTCTTTTCGACGCTGAAAACGGAGAACACCTGATACAACAATTGAGGGATGCAGAAGTCTTCCCTGACATAGTAATTACCGACCTCAAAATGCCCGAATTGAATGGTGTCGAAGTCACAAAACTAATAAGAAAGGAATTTCCGGACATAAAGGTAATTGCTCTGACTAGTTACTTTAGCAAACCCTTCATATTGAATATGATCTCAATAGGAGCTGTAGCTTACCTAGCTAAAAACAGTACTCCAGCATTGATGATAAAAACGATAAGCGAAGTGTCGCAAAAAGGTTTCTATTATGATGAGCAAGTAATGCAATACATCCATGAAAGCATTGTAAACCCTAGTGACAAGAAAGTAAAATCGAACTTTGACACCAACTACTTCACGAAACGTGAAATTGAGGTTTTGGAGCTCATTTGCAAACAGTATACGACCAACGACATTGCTGAGAGCTTATTCATAAGTCCAAGGACCGTAGAAGGACATCGCAACAATCTACTGTTAAAGACAGAGTCCAAAAATGTAGCAGGTCTGGTCATCTATGCTTTGAAAAACAAGATGGTTTCTTTGGACAACACCAAACTATAATGAGCAACTTGTTAAAATTCAGCATAAAAAAAGCTTCCATGAATGAAAGCCTTGATTTTTTATTTTTCTGGTAATTAGATTGTTTTTATCTAGGATTACAATCACTAGGACAAGGTGTCGTAAAATCCAATGCAAAATTTATAGCACTATCATCAAAAATGACATTTTTGTTGTTTTTTCCAAAAAACACTGTCGTCATCTTGTTTTCCTCATTTAAACCCAAAACCAACTCTACTGCGGTGACATTGTCCCTATTCACCATAAAAGCTATGGCATCCTTGTCTATCGTAAAATGTTTTATTCTCATTCCATCATAAGAAACTTTGCTTTCGAGAGTAGCAGGATCCTCCATGGCGTTCCTCCAATTGTATAGGTAAGGTATGGCATCCTTGATTTGTAAAATGTGCTTTTTCACGTCTTCTTCACTATTGGAAGTGTCAAATGGAGGTATTTGTGTATCCACATCTTCCAAGTTGACCGCACCAGTATTAACGGTACCGACTTTTAATATGGAGGAGATGACCTTATTGTCTGCATCCACTCCCATACAAACGATTTGTAACTTATTAGTCTTGACACCAAGGACAAATCTATAATTCTCGAGAGTTCTATCTCCCAAACTTGTAGTAAAAAATGATTTGTCAAAGGTAAAAGAACGATCTTCTGTTATCGATTCGGGGAACACCGTAGCCAAATCTGTTGTTTTCCATACATTAAAACTATGTAAAACCTGTTTTATAACATTATGTCCGGGAAGAACTTGTTGCGTCACTACATCCTTGGAATTGCCTTCTTTGACATCATCGGTAGAGCATGCAAAAGCCACAATAGCAAAAACTATTAAGGTAATTTTTTTCATAATTTTAGTTTATTATCAAATAAAACCTTTGGTCCAAATAATTTAACTTGTAAAGTGTCTTACAAAAAAACTGCATATTTGGTGATTTTTTATCTAATTAGCCCACAATTTAAGAAAAAAGAACCCGAACTACTAACAAAAAATCAATAATTCGCTTTTTTTCAAGATTACAAAAAGTTTACTCGTCTCCTCCGAAGACTTGCAATGCCCAATAAAGCAATGAGGCCAAAGCACCAATTGCTGCAACCAAATAAGTTCTTGCGGCCCATTTCAATGCGTCCTTGGAACCTACATATTCATCTGGAGTGACCATATTCTTGTTTTTCAACCAAGCCAATGCTCTATTGCTTGCATCATATTCCACCGGCAATGTTATAAAACTGAACAATGTTGCGAAAGCCATCATTATCAACCCTGCAATTGCCACCCAATAACCTATCCCTCCAATCAAGTTGGAAGCCATCAAGACTATTCCTCCTATGACAACCCATTGTGACATGTTGGAAGTCACGCTAACTACGGGTACCAATTTCGATCGCATGGTCAACCATTGGTATGCTTGTGCATGTTGTACGGCATGTCCGCACTCATGCGCAGCAACTGCCGCCGCTGCCGCATTGCGTTCATTATACACTGCTTCACTTAAGTTCACCGTTTTATTTACCGGATTGTAATGATCTGTCAATCGCCCTGGCGTCGAAATCACCTCAACATCCCTAATCCCGTGATCTGCCAACATTCTCTCTGCTATTTCGGCACCACTCATCCCATTTCGCAATTGTATTTTCGAGTACTTGTTGAATTTTCTCTTTAATTGGTTGCTTACCAATCCACTTACTAAAGCTATTGCGCCTATAAGTATGTAATATCCCATCATTCCGTTCATAATACTATTTATTTTAATTCTATAAATTTAATATAATTGTGGCAAAAAGCACGCCAATGTATTGTTAAGAAATTTTGTCAGGTTCACTCTTTTGTCAGACGTGCTTTTTGCACTCCTCCCACGGGATAGGCAAACACCTCGACAACATCGTCGCCTTTAGAATTTGATTTTGTCTTTTGCTTGGTATCAGCAAAGGTTATTTCAAAATCCATTGCATTCTCATAAAATCTTTCTGTTGTCGTTATCAAATTTCCTTGCACTTCAAACATTGAATAAATGACGTTGTCTATTAGTTTTGCATCCAATAGTATTCCATTGTTTTCATCTACGACATACTCGCCTTTGGAAACGTCCTTGGCTATTAAGTTGTATTTGCGTTCTCGTCTTTCTCCTTCAATGATATATACTAACATATATTGGAATTTCCCAATGGAATCGGTTGGGTTTAGATGAAACTCCATCCCAATCGTCTGTTTGCCTCTAGAATTGACGATATGCAAATCTCCTTTATAGATGCCGTAAAAATCTTGAGGAAATTGCAACGAATCGTTTTGAGCCGTCATAGAAAAACCAAACAGCCCCATACACATGAAAAAGACAGGTTTCATAAATTTTCCTTTCATATAACAACAAATATTTTCCATAATGTCTTTGCTTTAAATCATTTTCCCTTTCGAGTCCCATTCATTCCAACAAAGCATATTATGATTGAAATGTTAAAATTTATATGGCTCATTGTCATTTCTATTTACATTTAGACTTCATCATACCTAAAACACCCTACTTCATGGTCATTGACCATTCCTGTGGCCTGCATATGTGCGTAAACGACCGTGCTTCCAACAAATTTAAATCCTCGTTTTTTCAAATCTTTGCTCAATGCATCGCTCAAAGGCGTGTTTGCAGGAGCATCCTTATGGGTTTTCAAACTGTTTTTAATGGGTTTTCCATCAACAAAACCCCAAATGTACTTGCTAAAGCTACCAAACTCTTCTTGTATTTTCATAAATGCCTGTGCATTGGTGACCGTAGCCTTTACTTTCAATTTGTTTCTTACGATTCCTTCGTCTTGCAACAAAGCTTCAATCTTATCCTCTCCATATTGTGCAATTCTCCTATAATCGAAATTTTCAAAAGCAGCTCTGAAATTTTCACGCTTCCGTAAGATTGTAATCCAACTCAAGCCCGCTTGAAAGGTTTCCAAAATCAAAAATTCGAAAAGCGTGTCGTCATCATAGACCGGTACCCCCCATTCCTCATCATGATATGCTTCGTACAAATCATCTCCAACACACCAACCACATTTATGCTTTTTCATCTGTTATATTGTTTTAAATGTCATAAGAAACTTGTCATCAATCACTTTAGTCTGCATCAAAATTCTTGTTCTGATTCTTTTCATTCAATCTTGCTTTCAAGGTTTCGATTTCTTTGTTTTTCTCTTTTAAAATCAGCTTGTTTTCCATTATTGAAACTATTATGAAAGTGATTAAAAGAGAGGTTTTCAAATACTTTAAAAAAGTACTTTCACTTACTCCCAAATTCTCAAAACAATGCAATTTTTCAGCAAAGAACAGAACAACAAATCCAATTTTAGCAACCCATCGCACCCGGTTTATACTTTTGACGACTGTCATGACATTGTAAGGATTATTAAAATTATCTACTAATGTAAGCACTGTATCTTAAAATATAAAAAGTTACAGTAATTTTATATCATGGAAACAATACAACATACAAATTTAAAAAAGACAATAACCGATAGTTTGAGCAAGAGTACAAGCTATCAAGAATACAGAGACCGAGTAAGACAGTTGGCATTGGACAAGGCCACAACTGGCGAAGCACAAACAGACGCATTGATAAATTATACAATGCTCAACGATAGACGGATGAAACGCTGGGACAAAACGGTAAAAGTGCCTGAAGCCTTCAAAGAAAAAATATCCAATTTCAACGAGGAGGTGACATGGTTGGTACTCACGGAAAGTTGGTGTGGTGACGCAGCTCATTTAATGCCAGTCATGAACAAGCTTTCAGCATTAAACGACAAAATCGATTTCAGAGTTGTCCTTCGGGATGAAAATGAGGCATTGATGAATCAGTTTTTGACCAATGGCGGAAAATCCATTCCAAAGTTAATCATGTTGGACAATGCTACTGGGAAGGTCATCGACACCTTTGGTCCTAGACCTACGGCAGCGACAAAATTGGTAGACGACTACAAAGCCGAATATGGAAAATTGACACCTGAATTCAAAGAAGACTTGCAACAATGGTACAACAAGGACAAAGGACAGAGTGCCATTGAAGATTTGGTAGTCCTAATGGAAAGCTAGGCTACCTTGAAGAACAGACGCTTTGCCTTTTATTTTTTTCCTTTGAAATTAAAAATAATCGATCCTATTTGCGAAGCTTTGTCAGATCCATCAAATCGGGCTTTTTTAGCATATTCCATCGCATGGTCGCGTAAACATTGATTTGCTGAAGTCGAGGCGTTGTTTATGTATGCTTCCGTAACCTTTCCTGAGGCGTTTACGGTAATGTTCACTATTATCTTCCCATTGGCTTCACAAAGGTAAATGGGAATGGGCAAGTGTTCATCCGTTCTTCCTATCAAGGAATATGTGATTGTACTATTCATATTGGCCGAAGCCTGCGTTTTGGAAGTTGCTGCATTGGAACGTTTGCTCAAAATGCTGTTAACACTTTCAAAAGAAGTCAATTCATCTTTTTCTATGCTTGAATTAGCCGTATTATCTTCGGCTTTTTCCTCTTCTGAAGGCTTGTCGTGCCGCGCATTGTATTTGGTGTAATCATAATCCTTTGGAGGCGCAATGGGCTTGTATGCTTGCGCAAAGTGCTTGTATTTTTTTGTCTCGTTGAAACCTTTGTTGGTTTGTTTGGAATTCTCGTCGATTTCGGGCAAAGTCTCCTTTTGGATCTCTTCCTCCATCATTTCTACGTCTACCATCATTTCGGTAACTTCTACATTCAATTTGTGTAGGCTCAAATTGATTATGGTGAGAACTAGCGTTCCTGTAAGAAGAAGCGTAATAGCCAATGCTTTATGTGAATTTTTCAATTTCATCAAGTAGGGTTAAATAAAAAAGATAGAGGGATAGTTCTTTATATATACGCTCAAAATAAGCAAAAAAGATTAAAAAAACTGAAATTCCAAGAAAATTGATACACTTGAGAGTTTATCCAGTCGTCTAAACCCAAAACGTTTTCTAGTGAAATCGACTCCAATCAAGAAAGAATTCCTGTAGTCACCATCGAAGATTTGGTATCCCAAACCTGCCTTGTACATATTGCCCACCTCGAAAGATTTACCAACATTGAGCAACTTTCCATAACCTCCTCTTAAAAATACATTGTCATCATCTTTAATGATGTTGTACCTAAAGCTCAAATACATGGGAAAGAAGTACAAATTCAATTCGCTATGCCTATCGTATCCGAAGTTCACCCCTATGGAAGCTCTAGGGTCGAATTGATAACCAACTGTAGCATTAAGAAACAAGGCATTGAGTTCAAAAAGGTTGTCGTTGTACTCA
>JAHDHI010000057.1 GCA_020631395.1 Bizionia sp. | reverse complement strand
TTATTCGGGGTGTAGCGTAGCCCGGTTATCGCGCCGCGTTTGGGACGCGGAGGTCGCAGGTTCGAATCCTGCCACCCCGACTTTAATCTAAATATTGGGAGGCGTAGCTCAGCTGGATAGAGCATTGCCCTTCTAAGGCAACGGTCATAGGTTCGAATCCTATCGCCTTCACTTGAAACCATACTATTTATAGTATGGTTTTTTTGTTTTATGGAATGATTATGTGGAACCTCATGATCTTAAGCTTCAAAATTAACATAAGTCATAAAATTAAAGCTTAGCTTTGGTTTTGAATTAACCGACTATGCCAAAACCAAACTCCAAAATACTTGTCATACTAGCTTTCTTTGCTATTTATTTTATTTGGGGCTCTACCTATTTGCTCAATAAGATAGCGGTACAGGAAATACCTCCACTTATGTTGTCCTCTTTTCGATTTATTTGTGCTGGGGTTTTAATTTTCGTAATAGCCAAAATAATGAAGCTTTCCTTGAAGATAACAAGGAAACAGTTTCTAAATTGCATACTGGCTGGATTCTTGTTTCTGGTATATGGCAATGGTGTGTTTGTTTGGGCTTTAAAATACGTAGATAGTGGTTTTGCCGCATTATTGGCATCGACCCAACCTTTATTCGTTTTATTGTTGATGAGGCTTATGGATGGAAAGGAAATGAAAAGGAAATCCATTATCGGAATCTCATTGGGCGTCATTGGGATGTATCTCTTGGTAAGCCAAAGCGAGTTGTCTTTAAAAGAGAGTAGCGTCATTGGGATAATTATGATATTTACCTGTGTTTTTGGATGGAGTTACGCAAGTATGTTTGTTTCTAAAGCAGATTTGCCTTCCAATTATTTTGTGAGTACGGGGTATCAAATGATTGTTTCAGGAGTACTTTTGTCGTTTTCGAGCTTGTTGTTTCAAGAAGTTTGGGTTTCTCCATTTGATTGGAGCGTCAAAGTGCAACTGGCCATGCTCTTGTTAATCGTGTTTGGAGGAATAGTTGCATTTACGGCGTTTAACTATCTATTGAAAAAAGTGTCGCCGGAAAAAGTAGCTACTTCTGCATATGTAAATCCAGTAATAGCGCTGTTTCTGGGATGGTACATATTAAACGAAGAAATAACACTACAATCTATGGTAGCTGCAGGAATATTATTGACAGGAGTGTACTTCATCACATCTAAAAAAGGATAAACCGAACTAAAGGCCACAAGAAGTGGTTTTAGTCGAAAAAATCATTGAACTCTAAGAGAAATTCGTATTTTTGCATATATTATACATATGAAGCTAGTTGATATGCGTTAATTATGATATTGGCTTCTTACTAACTAAAAATTTAAAACTTAACCGTTATGATTAAAAACATTATTTGCATAGCCATTGCTTTTGCAGGACTTTATGTAAATGCCCAAAGCATAGAGCGTCAAGTGATAGGATCGGCTGGCACAACATTAAGCAATGGAACTGTAAGTTTGGACTTTACCGTAGGGGAATTGGCTGTAACCACGATCACAGATGGTACAACGACCTTAACACAAGGTTTTCACCAAGAAACAATTATTTTATCCATATTGGTAGACCCAATTGTATTTCTACAAGGCGCGTTAATGAATAATGGGGGAGGTAATTTAATGAGAGACGATTTGCGTAGTTCGGTATTGAGTACGACGTCTCCATATAGTGACAATCTTACTTGTGCAGCCAGTGTTTTCAATGCAGGAGGTACTTCTGGAACTGGTCTGGCAAACGACGATATCGTAGATTGGATTTTTGTAGAACTAAGAGATGGAGATGACAATACGTCTGTAATAGCAAGTCAATCTGCTTTATTGCAACGAGATGGTAACATCGTTGGAACAGATGGTGTTTCGAATTTAAAATTCAATACAGCTCCAAATAATTATTTTGTAGTTGTCAAGCATCAAAATCATTTAGGTATAATGACGGCAAATAAGGTTGCATTGTCCGATACGTTGGCAATAGTGGATTTTACAGATTCTGCAAATCAAATTACTTACGGTACGGATGCACAAACCATATTTGGAGTGCCTACAGGAGTGGTTGCAATGTGGGCAGGAGATGCTGATTCCGATGGACGTTTAAATTATTCAGGAGCCTTGTCGGATTTACCATATATCAGATCTCAAGTATTCAATGATCCCAACAACTCAGTATTTGGAGGGCCTCCAGTAGCAACTTACCATTCTGTAGGCTATTTGGCAACTGATATTAACATGGATGGAGTAACAGTTTATTCTGGAGCTGCTAGTGATGTATTGAATATTAGAAACAACATATTCAACAACCCATCGAACTCGGTATTCGGAGGACCACCTACAGCTACTTATGTTTTTACTCAACAATTGCCTGAAGGAGCCAATTAATCATTGCTTATAAAATAACATGCAAAAGCCTCTATGAAAATAGAGGTTTTTTTGATTTTGTGAATAAAAAAGACTCAAAGCAACTACATATGATGTCTTTTCAGAATTACCAAACTGAAACTTTCAAGGTGAGGACTAACATATAACCTTAAAAGAACTTAATTCATTCCAAATCAACTGAGATAAGGATTAAGTTAACTATATATTGTGCTTTGAGACTTTTAACCAACCTCAAAATGATATTTAAATGTATTATTATCTAAGGCTTTTCAAAAGTTACTTTGAGTAAAACGGTCATTTTGATGGGTAAAATGGTTTTTTCAATGAGTAAATGTGATTTTAGCCTTGAGAACTATTTTGACTATGTATTTCATCGATGTTTTTTATCAAAAACATACTTTTATCAAATACTTGTGTTTTTTAACGATTTTTTATTGTTTTACTAATGTAGCTCTATATATTAGCAATGTTGATAACTATAACCATTATGAAAATCTTAATTGCCATTGCCTTGTTTTTTTGTGTGACATTGGTTTCTGCTCAATCATCTGTTGAGAAGGATAAAAATGCCGATAAAAAAATTGAAGTTATACAAGCTGCCAAAAGTGTTGAAGAGTCAAAAGACAATACTTTGGTGATAAGCGTTAAAGGAGTCAAGAAAATTGAAGATTTGGATATTGAGAATTTCAATAAAAACTCCTTTTTAAACTTAATTTCTTCCAAGAAGAGGAAAAACTCCATATGTTAAGAGTCTTTTTATTTTAAAAAGTAAAGGTATTATTCCAAAAACTTTGCTTTGAGTGCCTTCGTAGGCATTATGCAATACTCCTTTTTTCCGTACCATTTATATCTGTTTTTCGCAATGTAATCGTAAATCTTGTTGCGAATAATTGGAGGAACAATAAAAAAGACCGTCATTAGGTTGTTGGGAAAACTTAATTGTCTTGCTATGTGCAATGCAGCAGATGATTTGCTTTTTATTCCATATTCTTCAGAATAAAGCAATATGGAGTCTGTTTTTGTAGGGTCGATTTCAAATGCCTCGACTATTTTCTTTCCAAGGTTGCTTTGTAATGCAGTAAATCGGAAAACATCCTTTTTATCATGCTTTATCACATACTGTACCGTAGTGTTGCATAAATTGCATACACCATCAAACAATATCAATTTTTTTCCTTTTGGTAAATTCATATTCATCATTAAATCTATTTGGCTGCCTCTACCAATTCCAATAATTCTACATTTACATTGGTTGTAAAAATGCCATAATTAACAATTGCTTTCCCTTTTTCTAAAATATCTATGCTTCCTATAGCTCTACCATCATGCATTCTTACTCTATCTCCAATTTTCAATACAGGTTTTGGCTTTTCTATCTTGACTTCTTTTTTCTTGGCTTCCTTCTTCTTTTTTCTGATCACTTCAACCTTTTTTTCTGCTTCCTTTTTAACCTGTGTTTCTTTGGCTTTTATGGCTTTTTTCTGTTTGTTGGACACTTTCTTCCTTTTGGAGTTTTCAATTTGTACCAACCTAAACAGTTCCGCCATCAGTTCTTTTTTCTTTTTGTCTTCAAAGTATTTCTCGCTTATGTCGTTTACTTTTTGCCCTAAGTAGATCAAACGTTGATTGCTGTCATACAATTCTTGATAGTTTTCTAGCTTTTTTTGCACCTTTGCATTTATGGACTCTAATCTATCCGCTTCGCTTTGTTTCTTCTTTTCATTGAACTTAAGTGACTCGGATGTTTTCTCTAGTTTGCTACGCTCTTTTTGAAGCTTTGCAATCGTAGCATCAAAACGTACCTTGGAACGCTCTATCTTCTTCTTGGCCCTATTTACCAAGCCATATGGGATTCCATTTTTTTGTGCAACTTCGAAGGTAAATGAGCTTCCTGCCTGGCCTAAAGCCAATTTGTACAATGGTTCCAACGTACGCTCATCAAATAGCATGTTAGCATTGATCATTTCCTCTTTTTCCGTTGCCAAGACCTTAAGATTGGCATAATGGGTGGTAATGATTCCGAAAGCATCTCTAGCATAGAATTCCTCTAAAAAAGTCTCGGCCAAGGCACCTCCCAACTCTGGGTCGGACCCTGTACCAAATTCATCAATTAGAAAGAGGGTGTTTTTATTGCACTTCTTTAAAAAGTAATTCATTTGCTTCAGGCGATAACTATATGTGCTCAAATGGTTTTCTATGGACTGGTTATCACCGATGTCTGTTAGGATTCTATCAAAGACACTTACTTTGCTACGCTCATGCACAGGGATTAGCATACCACTTTGAAGCATTAATTGCAATAATCCGACAGTTTTGAGTGTAATGCTCTTTCCTCCGGCATTCGGGCCAGAAATGACTATGATGCGCTTACTTTTATCTAGTACTATGGTTTGTGGAAATGTCTTTTCCTTTAATTTCAAATTGTTCAAGTAAAGCAAAGGGTGATAGGCGTCTCTCAAAAACAAATGTTTATCTTCCACAATTTCAGGAAGAATGGCATTCATGGATTTTGCATATTTGGCTTTTGCGGCAATGACGTCCATTTCGGTTAGAAATATTTGATATTGCTCTATGACAGGCAAGAAATCACGTAAATAATTGGTGACATCCTTTAAAATTCTAACGACTTCTTCACTTTCTTCATATTCCAGATTGTTCAGTTCACGGGTGTGTTGTAATGTAGTTTCAGGTTCTATGTATACAATGCTTCCCGTCTTGCTTCCTCCCATAATGGCTCCCTTTACCTTGCGACGATACATAGCCTTTACGGCCAAAACGCGTTTGTTGTCTACAACGGATTCACGAATGTCATCCAGATACTCCAAGTTGTGATACATATTTAATGCAGAAACAAAGCTGGAATTGATTTTTCCCTTCAGCCTATTTATGCTTTGTCTAATCTCGTATAGTAGCAAAGAAGCATTGTCTTTTACATCTCCAAATCTATCGACAATGTTATCTACTTTTTCTATGATTGCCTTGGTGACTTCTATTTTGGAAGCATAGAGACACAAACTTGGGTAGTATTCTTCGAATTTTTTAAGAAAATTAATAACTTCATTGCTGGTAAGCGAAATGGAAACTATCTTTTTCAAGCTAAATGTTTCCAAATAGGTGTTTTCTATACGCAATAATTGCAATTCTTTGGTTATGGTATCGAAACCATGGTTGGGTATGCGATTGTCGTTATAGAAAGACGATACATATTCGTTGGTGAGTTGTAAAGCGTCAAGCAATGCCTCTTTATCATTATAAGGGGAAATTTCTTGAGCTTTCACATTTCCCAAATGAGTAATGCAGTGTTCACTTATTTGTTGCAAAACAGTTGAGAACTCTAAATCTTGCAATGTCTTTTCATGGATGTTTATCATCTTTTAAATCCCTTTTTAAGTTGTGGAGGAACTTCTATGTTTGTTCTATTCTACATACAAATTTACGGATTAGAAATTAATTATGTATTGTTTGTCAAGCGGTCATTTTCATTAACTCAAACTAAAGCATAAAAGCTCAATGAGATTATACTCATTGAGCTTTTATGCTTTATAATTGAATGTGATTATTCGATGTTTATGAAAGCTTCGAATTTCTTTATGGCGTCAAAAAAAATTTTCTTTTCTTCCGAGTCATTTAATTCGAGTTGAAATACTATTAGATTGTTTAAAAAATTGTAAGAGCAATTTGTTGGATTGAATATATTTTCCAATCCAATAAAGTTAAGTATGATGCTGATAGTGTTGTATACATCGTCTTTATTTTCGATGGACACATTTTTAATGCCTAGTTTTTTTAGAAAAATAGTTTTTACATGAGACTTTTTAAGTCTGAAAGAATGCTTCATTTAGTTTTAGTCAATTGGGTTTTAGCAAAAGCTAAGATATAAAAAACTAAGACCAATAAGCTATTACTAAGATAAATATAACAAAACTAAAGTTTAAAGGCTTTGTTTTTTGGCTGTATTTATGTAATTCCTATGGGATTGCTTGGTAATAGACTAAAAACCCTCAAAAACGCCTAGTCCAAAAAGTGCAAAATCATATTTTACAGGATCCTCTATGTCTAATTTTCTAAGAGAAGTGTCTAGTTCCATCAAAGCCTTTCCATCATTCTGCTTTCTTTTGAGTAGGCCCAATTTTCTGGCAACGTTGCCAGAATGAACATCCAAGGGACAAGAAAGGTGTGCAGGAGAAATACTTTTCCAAATTCCAAAATCCACACCTGCAGCATCTTTGCGTACCATCCAACGTAAAAACATGTTAATTCGTTTAGCTGCCGAATTTTTCAATGGATCGCTAATGTGTTTCTGTGTGCGTTGTAAATGTTCAATCTCGAAAAAAAGCCCCTTAAAGCTATGAATGGCATCTTGAAGCGATTCTTTTTCGGTATATTTTGAAAATACTACTTCCAACCCGCCATAAGATTTGTAGATGTGTTGTAAACCTTTGATGAAGGTTATGAAGTCCAGTCCATTGAATGTACGATGTACAAAGGATTCCAACTTTTCTAAATCACTTTCACTATGATTCATCACAAAGTCATAGGGAGAGTACTCTAAAAGCATCATCATTCTATTGGCATTGTTAATGATGCTTTTTCTGTTTCCCCACGCAATGGTAGCAGATAGGAAACCTGCAATTTCAATATCCTCTTTTTTTGAAAACTGATGAGGAATTTGTATTGGATCGCTCTCAATGAACTTTAGATTGTTGTATTGTTCTACTTTTGCGTCTAAAAAATCTTTAAGTTCAATGCTATTCATCTAATAAATTTTTTGAATAAAACCCTTCTTTCAATGTTTCTCCTTTTTGTTGAGGGATTATGTTGAAATAAGTGCTAAAATAATCGAGTTGTTGTTCGTTCAATGCTGGCAAGGGAATATCACCAGTACCCCAAAAGAAGTCAATTTCTGTTGGAGCATTCAATTCTAAGTTTCCTATGGAGATAGTTTCAAAATTAGTGCTAAATCGAGTATTCTTGCTGGGCAATATCAAATGATCAATGGAAAACGTACTTGAAGACTCATGATATCTCGTATTCGTCAAACTAGAATTGTCCATAGGATGAAGCAGAGGGATGGAGGTAGAGATCACTGCAAAGCCAAATGCTAATTTTATAAGTAGTTTTCGTTTTAAAAAGAGAGAAATGCATACCAGTAGTTGCAATATGAAATAGGGAAAGAAAAAACGATATTGTGGAGATATGGAAAACAAGATTAAAAGGGTAAAGAGCGACAAACCATAAATGAGGTACAATGCTTTTTTGCTTTTCAATTTCCAAATGGCAAAGGGGAATACCACCAAAAGCAATACCATGGATTTGTTTAAAATGCCGTGTAACTTTGGCAATGATAACCAGTTTTTGAACAATTCAAGCATTGATGCATTCTCATAGGCTTCATACGTCAGTCCAAAAGCACTAGCCTTGGAATAGTTTGACATGTATGTGGTAACCGCCTTAGGAAGACTCCAGCTAGTGCTTAAACTTTCAATGCCAGCAAATGGATAGAAAACATTTCCAGTGACTATTGTGTTTTTAATTACAATCAATAGGAGGGTCAAAGCCCCTGTTAAAGAGAGTACTGATGCCGTTTTCTTTGCCTTTGAATAGTATTTGACACAAAGAACAATCGAAAGTATGAATAAAAACGATCCGGTAAGCTTGATGAGTGCCGCAAAAATGGATAAGATGACGACAGTTAAAAAGGTAACCCTGTCATATGTTAAAAAACATTTGATGAAATGATGAAAAACAAGCAACGAAACCACATAAATGGCGATATCAGCAGAAGGCGCTCCAATAAATTGGAAGAAAAACACATTAAACAAAGGAAACAAGCCAACAATGAGATCTACATCGTCCTTTTTTGAAGCTTTCATATAAGTATTCAATCTAACGATGGCATAAAAATTACCAAGCAACAAGCAAAAGCCACTAATGTCATTAAGAGCGTTGTAGATGAAACTAAAGTTAAATGCACTTTGCAGTATGTGCCAACCTGATGTTTGCCCCAAAAATACATGCAAGTTGGTTAGGCCTTTAACAAAACCATGGTTGTTGAGCCATTTTATGGTCTGTATATAGTAAGACTCGTTGTCTATGACAAATGAGGGAGAAGCACATTGAGCCAAGGACAGTATCAACAAAACAATGAAAATGCCTTTGAAAAATAGGGATAGGTTTGCAAAGTTGGACTTTAACCCCATTAATTCTTGCGTTATTGCAGCCTTGTTATCGTATAATAAGAGACATGACATCAATAGCAGCATAATTTGAAATGTTTCGTTCACTGCAAGGAAGATTGCCCAGAATCCGGTAAATAGCGTAATCCCAAAAAGACCGAGAAATAAAGTAGCCACGACATCCAAATCATATAGTCTTAGAAACTGCTTTATGGAAACACCGACAATTAGTGTCGTCATAAAAATAAAAATCCAAGAAAGGAGTATTAGAAGCATTGGTCGAGTTTGGTTTGTTTGAACGAATTTACAAATTGTTTTTTATTTGCAGATTGCCTCACAAATGTGATGGGGAATCTTGGAAAATAAAATCTACATAAACAAAACGCTGGGAATAATCGCCAAACCATTAAACATAGAATGAAGCAAGATGGAGTATGGCAATCCCAAGCGAATTCTTACATATCCAAGTATCAATCCTGCAATGATCTGGGGAGCTACCAATAGGGGAGAAAGCAACAGTGACGTGGTCGTGATGTCATAATTGGAAATATGAATGAAGCCAAAGATCAAGGCAACCCCATAAAATATGTATTTAAAGTTCTTTTTAACTTTTCGAAATAAATACAATGGCGCCCTAAATATGAGTTCCTCCATTATGGGAGCCACTATGGCTGCTAAAAAAAGAATTACGATTGGAGAGTAATTTTCAAATAGTTGGGATGTGGCGTGTTCCTCTAAATCTATAATGTTTGTTTCACCTATGATGTAAATGGGTATTGCGGAGATGAAAACAAAAATAAAACAAATGACGAGTGCATGACCGACAGTTTTGAGCTTGTCACCTATTGAAAGCCCCACAATGGGTTCGTAAAAAGGATGTCTTAAATATTTTAAAATGGAGTTATAGGTAGAAATCATAGATTATGTAAAAGGGGGAAAGATGAATTATGAGGATACGATCTTTCCATCCACCATTGTAAGCTTTCTATCCGCCAAATTTGCCAATTCTTCATTGTGGGTAACGATAACAAAGGTTTGTCCAAACTGATCTCGCAGTTTAAAAAAAAGATTATGAAGGTTTTCCGCACTTTCACTATCCAAATTTCCTGATGGTTCATCTGCAAAAATCAATTCAGGGTTATTTATCAATGCACGTGCTACGGCCACACGCTGTTGCTCTCCTCCAGATAACTCGTTTGGTTTGTGGTCATAGCGATGAGACAAGTCTAAGAAGTCCAATAGCTCCTTTGCTCGTTTTTCAGCTTTGGCTTTAGGTGTTTTTTTTATGAAAGCAGGAATGCAAACGTTTTCTAAAGCAGTAAATTCAGGTAACAGTTGATGAAACTGAAAGATAAAGCCAATATGTTCGTTCCTAAATTGGGCTAGTCCCTTTTCTGATAGCGCATTTATGTCCTTTCCATTTATCACTAGAGCGCCTTGGTTGCTTTTGGAAATCTTGTCCAAGGTTCCCAAAATTTGCAAAAGAGTGGTCTTACCAGCTCCTGAAGCTCCAACGACAGAAACGATCTCTCCTTTTTTTATGTGCACGTTTACTCCTTTGAGTACGTGTAAATCGTCATAGTACTTATGAATGTTTTCTGCTTTGATCATTCTAAAATATTAAAGTCTCAAAGTACTACTTTAGTCGTAAATGCACAACTTTTATATGATTTTAGATTTATTTTTAAATACGTTCTTAACGTTGTTGTAATCAATGAAATAGACCATTCTCAATGAAAACGTGTGCCCAATCGGTTCATTGAACAAATCACTTAGGCTATCATTGTAACTTTGCGTACCATTGCCATTGGAATTAAAAATACGATTTCTGTATTGTGCAGTAAACTGGCTACCAGGAGCAAATTGCCAAGAATAGGTTAAATTCAAATTCCAAGTGCTAAAATTGACATCGGGATCTGAAACATCTCCTTTCGTATAGTTGTCATCTTTGCTCAAGCGACCATTTTCTTCCAAGGCAAACAGTTCATTTTCATATTGTACGGAGGCCCAATAGTTTCTAAAACTCAATACGAGGCCATGAAACGAGTTGAAATTGTAATTTGCAGATATGCTGTTCTCTATGGTAATTTGATCTCGTTGCCCGTAGATGATGTCAGAATCGTTGGTTATTATGTAGCCGCGTTCTTTCAGTTCTGTATCATACTCAAAGGAGTATGTCATTACAAATTTGTCTTTCAGCTTCAAACGAGGGGCCAAACGAAAGAAGTAACTGGAATAGTCCCTCCCTTTTTCAAATAGGGTCTCATAACCAATCCTAGCGTCCAAAGCCAACGTCTTGTTGTAATCCGAGGACATCCACATGTTTCCGTTTATCCAATCTTCAGAAATAAAGTATCGACCATCTTCTCTTGGGCCAAAAAAATCGTATTGCTTTCCTGGTCTTACTCCCAAAAAGCCACCAAAAGCCATCAAACTCTTTTTGTGTACGGCAAAGAAGTTGGTGTTGAAGTTCTTACCAGTATAGGTGTTTGGCTTGTAAAGATAGTTTACATTGGCATTTACATTTATTCTAAATTCATTCAATGTCTTTGTAGGTTCAAAAATACGATAGTTGCCATTTGCCCTGAACGAACTATAGTTGTTTCGAAACAAGATTCCCATGTCATTTATGTCATACTTTTTATCGGCCAGTTCGTGTTCTACGGAAAATCTGTATTTACCACTGTTCTTTCCAAAACCGAAACGACTGCTAAATCCATTTTTGTTGCCATCTACAAGGTTCAATGTGCTCATTTTTGCTTCAGCAACCAAACCATAGGTGTTCTTCTTGTTTATTAAATCCAAAAGCAATCCAGTGACGTTGGCATCCCTAAAATGGCCACTTCTGGTAACATTCGTGTTAATTAGACTTACTGATGAATTTTTATTGAATTGCTGATCGAGAACAAGGATGTTGTAGTTGGCCAACGGCTCCACGACCTCACTACGTTTCTCACCAGTGTCTGTGTTTATTACATTTGCCTCGGTTTTCTCGGTTATGGCATTGAAGAAACCAATTCCCAATCCATTTTTTGTTCGGCCGGAAACCTTTACAGCGTTTAAAGTGTTCACTTTTATTGGGTAATCCCCGTCTATTTGTTCGTTGTCTTCCAAATCCACGCTTCCAGTGGGACCACTGCCAATACGTCTGGAATAGAACAAGTTCCCTTTTCCAAACAAATCGACTCCCTCTGTAAAGAATTGGCGTTGTTCTGAAAAACGTTGTTCGAAAGGCCCCAAGTTCAATTCTACATTGTCGAAGGCAGCTTGGCTAAAGTCTGGTATTAGAGTAGCATCCAATGTGATGTTTTCTGTAATTCCGTATTTAATGTCTAGACCAAAGTTGTAATCTTCATTGGTTTCTCCATCGAATTTGTCGACGACCGCAGAGGCAAAAGGATAAAAGCTCAATCGAGTTGGAGGTTGTAAATTCCTCAAGCCTTTCAATTCTGCATTGTACAAACCAATGTTACCTTTTGTTGGATCCAAAGGGCTCCAAGTATATTGGGAACGGTTTTTTCTAAAATGGCGATGAAATTGGATTCCCCAAGTTGGTTCTTCTTGTTGAGTGAAACGCAATGCGCTGTAAGGTATCTTTACTTCAACGACCCATCCATCATCCACGACCTGTACGGCACTTTCCCATACGGCATTCCAACCAAAATCTTCTCCATTGCTCGGATTAGCTACTGCATCGGCTTGTGTTCCTGAACTGAACACGAAAAATTCGGTGTCGTTTTGTGCATCGTTGTTTGGATTGAAAATGATTCCGAAAAAATCAGATTGTCCGAAGTTGTCACGTTGGGTAAATTGACGCATCATATTTTCTGGATCATCTTTCAAGTATGCAGAAATAAAAATGGCATCGTCATTATAGGCCATTTTTACCGTTGTCTTCTTGTTTTCTGGAAGCTGATTTCCAACATCTGGTCTAAACTGAACAAAATCTGTGGCAACTTGTGCCGTTTCCCAAACAGCATCGTTTAAAACCCCATCTATGGTAGGTGGAGTATTCGTCCTTTCAATGTTGTATGTTTTTTTATCTTGGGCATGCACAGCAATGCATAGTAATAATGCAATGGTAAAAAGCGATAAGTCCTTCATTCGATTAGATGATTAATGATTGATAGAGTATAGACTCGTTATTTTTTTGGTTGTTACAGATTTACATTGCAAAGCTACTTCTGTCCCTAAGTTTTTTTTCATAATTTAAAGTTAAAAAAAGCCTCAGGTGTAAGGTGATACTGTTAAAATGGACTTATTTTTGACTAAATTTACAGTATGAAATTCGAAAATACAGAAATTGCAACCTTGGCAAATGGATGCTTTTGGTGTACCGAAGCCGTCTTCAATAGGGTAGAAGGAGTATACAAGGTCGTTTCTGGGTATACGGGAGGACATATAAAAAATCCACCTTATAGAGAGGTATGCCAAGGCAGGACAGGGCATGCGGAAGGCATACAAATTCATTTCAATCCTTCGGTGGTTTCTTTTGATGTATTGTTGGAAATTTTTTTTGCAACTCATGACCCAACAACTTTAAATAGGCAAGGATACGATGTAGGCACGCAATACAGGTCTGCTATTTTTTACCATTCTGAAGAACAAAGACAGAAAGCGATGGATTTTATAGCCTTGTTGGAACAGGAAAAAGTGTTTTCTTCCAAAATAGTGACAGAAGTGACTCCTTTGGATACATTCTACATTGCAGAAGAAGATCATAAAGACTATTATGAAAGAAACAAGGAACAATCCTATTGTCAATTTGTGATAGACCCAAAAATCAATAAATTAAAAACACATTATAGCGACAAGCTAAAAGAAAAAACAATTTGAAAATGCCATATAAACAATTTGAAGAATATAATATGAAGGTGACGGACGATGTGAAGGATCGTTACAAAAGCATTATTGAAGATTTAGGTGAAGATACAAAGCGTGATGGGTTGATAAAGACACCGGAAAGAGCTGCCAAGGCCATGCAGTTTCTAACCCAGGGCTATGAACAAGATGCAGCTGAAATATTGAAAGGAGCAATGTTCAAGGAATCTTACAATGAAATGGTCATCGTGAAGGACATAGAGTTGTATTCTCTTTGCGAGCACCATATTTTGCCTTTCTTTGGCAAGGCACACATAGCTTACATTCCCAATGGACATATCGTAGGTCTAAGTAAAATACCAAGAATAGTGGATGTCTTTGCCAGGCGTTTGCAAGTACAAGAGCGATTAACAGAGCAAATATTGGATTGCATCAACAATACATTGAAACCAGAGGGAGTTGCAGTGGTCATAGAAGCGTCTCACATGTGTATGATGATGAGAGGCGTGCAAAAACAAAATTCGACAACGACGACTTCTGGTTTTAGGGGAGCCTTTGAAAACATTGAAACACGGACAGAGTTCCTAAAGCTGATAACGTCCAATTTGTCATAATTTTTTTGGAACGTTATTTGCTTTGTATGGAGTATATTAAACAATTATTACAAAATGAATTTTTACAACACGAACAAATACAAGAAATTGGCAATGAGCATCCTTTTTGATGCCATGGGGTACATTTCTTTTGTTTTTCCTCCCTTTGACATTGTTTGGGCACCAACTTCTGCTTATTTGATGACCAAGCTATACAAGGGGAAAACAGGTAAAATTGCAGCTGCAATTTCCTTTATCGAAGAAGCATTGCCTATGCTGGACGTTATTCCTACGTTCTCATTGATGTGGTTATATACCTTTGTCTTTAAAAGCAAGCCAGCAGAAACAATCATAGAAGTAGATTAATCTACGATTTGAATCAGTATATAAAAAACATTCATTGAGAATGTTTTTTTGTTTTTATGACTATTCTTCCAAATCCATGTCTACTTGCCTTTGTAGCAAATAGAAATGTTCATTTAAAATGGATTCTCTTTCTAGCTTTACTTCGTGTCGATATTGTTTTGAAAGGCTAAAATAATCTTGATGATCAATTAATTCGTAACCCGCCTTATTTCTATAGTAGTCATCTTCTATGGTTTGATAGTCTGAAGCTTTCGTTTTGGAAACCTTTCTATTGAAGAACTCCAATAGTTTCTTGAAAGCAAGCGAATCTTTTATTGAATTTTGAAACGAAGCACTGCCAACGTAACCTCCATTGCATTGTAGTGACGAAAAGAAATTGAAAATTCTATCGGTCTCTCGTCTGTCCAAGAAAAACAAGACGCCTTCTATTAGTATGAAGGAGGTTCTATTTCCCTTGATGTCGTTGATTTTGGAAAAGAGTTCATCTTCATAGTTTGAACTAAAGTCCACACCTATAAAATGCAAATCCCTTTTTGGAAGTTTTCCAACTTCTATCCATTTGGCGACTTGGTTTTTTTTGAAATTCACAATTTCCGGCTTGTCAATTTCTATGTTGGTCAATTTGTCCGACAATAAAAAGGGATACATGCTAAATCCGCTGCCAAAATTTATTAAAACATCTACATCCCTTTCTTCTATGGCATTTTTCACTGTTTCCAAAAAATATCTGTTTCTTAGGCAATGTGTAGAAACTTCTTCGGACGATACTTGTTCCAAATAATCGTTCATCCATTGCTCGGCATTGGGATCATTCCATAATTTGGCATGGAAGTCTTGGCTCAAATTTTCATTGAGGGCACGAAACATCGATGTTACAAATGCTGTTTCATGTATTTTGATGTTGTTGCCATTGTCATTCATCGTTGAAGAGGCTTAGTTCATTAAAAAATCTTCTATGTAAGATGCAAGCAAGGCTTGATCTACTTTCTCTATTTGGTGTTGAAAACCGTCAATGACTTTCAGCCTTCCATTTGGAATGGCCTCAGCACTTTTTCGAGATTCTTCTACACTTACCATCCTATCCTCACTACCAACTCCAATTAGCACATTGTGGCTGATGCGTTCCAATGCCTTTGTTGGTATCTTTTTGCCAGCTCCCAAGTCGCATACCATTTTTGCCGTCTTGTTGAGGACTTCCTTCCAGTCGTTGGAACTGTGCATTGCATCCAGACTATTGGCAAAAGCAGGAACTTTCAGTGCTATTTTCTCTGGATTCATCATTTTGGCTTCCTTTTCTGCTGTTTCTTCAGTCCAGTCGAATTTTGTACCTAGCGTCATTATGTTGTTCACAGATTCTGGAGCTTTCAAAGCGAGATTCAAGGCGACATAGCCACCCATGCTGTATCCAAATATGTTTATGGAGTCCATTTTGTTTTTGTTTAGAAACTCTAAGACGTTGTCTGTAAACAACTCCATCGTAAATGCTTTTTCAGACTTGCTCTCTCCATGGCCGTCAAAGTCCATGTCATATACGTCGAATTTGTTGGACAGGATTTTTTTTAGATTCTTGAATTGCCCTTTCGTACCTAGGGCACTATGCAATAAAAGTAGTTTGGTGTTCATTTCGTTTTTTTGTATTATGTCATTAATATAAGACATTTGCATGTATGTTTCCTGTGTTTTCATGTTATATTAAACAATCGGGCATTGGTTAAAAAAATACGCGTCCAATTTTCGGTTGCCAACTAAATTTAATCTAAGGTAATTTGCATAAAAACTAAAGGAAATGGAATTTACAGAGTTACACAATCAGAAAAAGCCCTTGCTGATTGGAAATGTTTGGGATGTACCGAGTGCCAAGACAGCAGAAAGACTAAACTTTCAGGCAATAGGAACCTCTAGTTCTGCAATAGCTGAACTATTGGGATACAATGATGGAGAGGAAATGATCTTTTCCGAATTGGAATATTTTGTAAAACGAATAGCAATGCATACAAACTTGCCATTGTCGGTGGATCTGGAATCTGGCTATAGTCGCAAACCAAAGGAAATTATGGACAACATCAAACGGTTGTGGGATTTGGGAGTGGTCGGAATCAACATAGAAGACAGCATCCTTGATGAGAATAGGAAGTTATTGAATGCGGATGATTTTTCAAAAACGCTTGCAAACATAAGAGAAGAACTTGAAAAAGAACGTATGGACGTATTTGTAAACGTAAGAACGGACACCTTCTTGCTAGGAGCATCGAATGCGGTGGAAGAAACGAAAAGAAGAATAAGACTCTATGAAAAAGCTGGAGCAAATGGGATTTTTACACCTTGCATAGAAAATGAAGCGGACATTGAAGAAATCGTAACGAGTACAACATTGCCAATCAATGTGATGAGTATGCCCAATCTTCCAAATTTTGAGACATTGGCTAGGTTAGGCGTCAAACGGATTAGTTCGGGTAATTTACTCTTCAATGAAATGTACGATCAATTCGAGAAAATCACAAAGGCCATATTGAGTCAAAAATCATTTAACTCCATTTTTTAGTATGCTGATCACAGAAAAGGAAAAAATAGATAGGTACTATCAAGCCTTGTTGAATAGGAAACAAAGCTATGTCGGTATTTTCTTCGTAGGAGTGAAAACCACATTGGTTTTTTGCATAGCTACTTGTAGGGCAAGAAAGCCTAAATTTGAAAATGTGGAGTTTTATACGTCTTTCAAGGAAGCATTGGACAATGGTTACAGACCATGTAAAATTTGCAAACCAACCGAAAATGCCAACCAAGCCCCAGAATTGATCGAAAAGGCCATCAAGTTGGTAAAAGAAAATCCAAAGGAAAAAATAACCGATTTTCAACTGAGGCAAAAAGGAATAAGTCCTGAGGTAGTTCGTAGATGGTTCAAGAAGCACTATGGTATGACTTTCCAGTCATATCAAAGAATGTATCGCATAAACAATGCATTTCAGGAATTGAAAAACGGAAAGAACGCAACACATGCAGCTTTCGATACCGGATATGAATCATTGAGTGGTTTTGGCTATACATTTAAAAAACTAGTTGGTAAATCTCCACGAAAAAGCAGAGAAAAGAACATCATCCTGATCAATAGATTGACGACACCATTGGGGCCAATGTTCGTTTGCGCAACGGACAAAGGGGTTTGCCTACTGGAATTCGTAGATAGACGAATGTTGGAAAGTGAATTCAAAGACTTGCAAAGACTATTGAAGGCAAACATTATTTTTGGAGAGAACGTGCACATAAAACAAACCAAAAAGGAAATAAAGGAATATTTTGAAGAGGGAAGAAAAACATTCTATGTCGCGCTTGAAACACCTGGAACCGATTTTCAAAATGTTGTATGGGATTGTTTGAGAGAAATAAATTATGGAGAAACCACGACATATCTGCAGCAAGCAGAAAAAATAGGCAATCCTAAAGCAACAAGAGCTGTGGCATCCGCAAATGGCAACAATAGGATATCTATAATAATACCTTGTCACAGGGTAATTGGAAAGGATGGAAAAATGACAGGGTATGGCGGTGGAATTGAAAGAAAACGATGGCTCATTGATTATGAACGAGAGCACTCCAACAAATAGGAAATTGCCTTTGCAATTTAAATGAAAAAGACTTGCAAGAGGTTGATCGTACAATCATAATGCAAGTCTTTTCATAAATCAACACCATTTTGGCGTTTCATTCACAATTATATGCGATAACTTATTCCAATGCCAAAGTTACGACCTATGTTAGCTATGTTATCTGCCTTTAGGCGAGATAGGTGGCTAATGTAGTTTTTGTTGGTCAAGTTGTTTCCAGAGACACTAAAGGACATCGTGTTTTTAAAAACCTTGAAATCAGCTCCAAAACCAGCACTTAGTAGGGCATATGCATCGGTTGGCGTTTCAAAGGAACTTACATTGCTTTGTTTGAAGGCATATTTCAATTTAATGAAGGCATAACCTTTAGAAAACCATTGCTTTTCAAATTCCACTCGAATGGTATTGGTTAAACTATTGGCAGGAATCAATGGCAAATAGTTGTCGTTGCCTTGCTTGCCGGTAACGGTTTCAAAGCTACTCTCGAAGTGCAACCAATCCAGTGGGTGTGGGTGTAGGTGAAAGCCAACTTCACCTCCATACAAACTAGCATTCTCTTGAAGGTAGTTGAAAACTGGAGCACCATCTATCGTATTTCCGTTGGGAGATAGGTAAATGTAGTCCTTTATGTTGTTGTAAAAACCATTGGCAAATATTTCCAAATGTTTATTTTTGTACTCCAATGCCAAATCGACTTGAACATTCTGTTCGTTATTTAGATCGGCATTTCCAATCTCGAAGCGATTGGTACCTTCATGACTTCCAAAGCTAGTCAGTTCAGCTAGATTTGGAGCTCTAAATCCAGTGGCCAAGTTCAATCGAGCAATTATGGTCTTTCCAATGTTGGTTTTGGCTCCAATGGCACCGTTGAAACTATTGAAACTCCTCGTAATGCCATTTTTCACATTGATGTTTCGATTGTCGTAACGTGCCCCCAATTGTATGTCTACGGTTTCAAAATGAATGTGGGAAGTTGCCAAAAAACCAAAGTCGTTGGTAGTAGCATCTGGAATTAGTTGTTCTTCTCCATCATTGGCATTTACCTGATGCATCCCTTGTATTCCAACGATGGTTTCAAATTTGCCCATTTTATGCAAATTGTATTTTACATCGTAATTTGCCGTTTGCAATTTCATATGCAATGCAGGCTCCAATACTTCATCTTCCTCATGATGTTCTTCTTCTTCTTCTTCCTCTTCTTCTTCATGATGTTCCTCAAATTCCTTTCTGTCATTGTAGGTATAGCCTAGATTTAAATCCAAACTGGATTCTTTGAAGAAAAGCGTTGATTTAGAGCTGAATATGTGGTTTGTCAAATCTTGATGAGGAAGCAATACCGTCTTTGCAGTGGATTGTTCTCCTATGCCTTCTGGTATGCCCAATTTCGAATGATTGACATTGTAGCGGAAATCGGTTTTGAAATTGGATTTTTGATAGCCTATCCCTGCTTTGAAATCTTGCTCTCTAAAACGCGTATTGGTAACTCTGTAGTTTTCCGTGTCATAATCCGAATGTTCTGACAAACCTCCTCTAAATAGGAATTTGACGGTTTCTCCAGAGGATTTGTAACCTACGTTTGTGTTATAGCCTTTCGTGTTTGAAAAATAATTTCCATTGAAGTCGCTAGAATTGCTATTTTGAGATGCGTATTTCTCCGGGTTCAAATACAAAACGCCTCCCAAGGCATCGCTACCATAGAGTAGGGATGCTGGCCCTTTTATTATTTCGACACTCTCTATTCCCGCATCGTTGACACCCAAGCCATGCTCACCACCAAATTGTTGATTTTCCAATCTAATGCCCTGCGCATATACCAATACACGATTGGAACTTAGGCCTCTAATAACGGGCTTGCCAATGCTAAGACCGGTAGAAACGCTTTCTACACCGGCAATCTCGGTAATTCCACTAGCTAGATTTACAGCTCCAGCTTGTTTTAGTTCGGATACGCTCTCTCTTTCCACTTTCATCACATTTTCACTTTGCAACTTATGGAATGGAGTAGATACGATTACTTCTTCCATTTCTATTGCAGAGGGTTTCAATGCCAAGTTCAGTGATTCGGTCAATGGTAGTCGTATGGATTGGGATAGGGTTTCGTACCCTACCAAGGAAATGATGATCTTGTGATTGCCAGATGGGATTTCTGTTAAGTTGAAATGGCCATCGGCATCACTTGTGGTTCCTTTTTCCAATTGTGGCAAGTAGATGCTAGCGAATTCCAATGGGGCATTCGTGTCTTTGTCCATCAATGTCCCGGTAATGGCATGTTGTGCAAATGCACAGGTCACTACCAAAAATAGTAGTGCTGAAAAATAATATTTCATTTGAAAATTTTTAGTTTAATGAATGTTGTTCCTTAAAATCGGTGTATCGACAAAGGAATGTTTCTTAAGTTGAACATTAAACTAATCGTGGTGGACCACGCAATGAGAAAGGTAAGCGTTGAAAATCACTTGTAAACTGATACTGTGACGTGATAATCTTGTGATTGTTCTCAATGGAAGGAAAGTCCTTCTTGTTGAAATCTATCGCAATGGAAGTATTCAATTTGAACTTGTAAAATTCACAATCCAAATCGACACCATGAATGTGCGTACTTGTCTTATCCGTGCAAACAGTGTGTTCATGGTCTTCGAAAATGTGAGCAAACTTAACTACAGCAGGTATTATTACGGCAATTACCAGCAGCAATGCCATTATTCTACAAACACTATGTTGTCTTACATTTTGCATTATTCTAAAAAGCGTCCCAATCCAAATCTACGAAGCATTTTCTTTTCGAATGACCAAAAGAAATTAAACTGCCCGAATAACCATCCAAAGGTTACCAATAGTATTTGGTAAAATACGAGCCCAATTATAATATATAAAGTCCAATAAACAAAGAGGTTTAGGTTTTCTTTAGTAATTCCCAGTAGTTTTATGATCGGACGTCCTATGTATACGGAAGAAGATCCAGTAATGGCGAACACCATGAAAATACGAATCATTTCCCATCTATGGTCTACAACCCATTTGTTCTCTAACTTTTTAAATAAAAACAAAAAGAACTTCAACAATGCAAAGCCTATAATTATAGAGGTGAAGACCGTAATGGCCATATGGAAAGAGGCCGTTAAAGCCTTTGCTATTTTAAATGCTGAGTATAGTGTGACCAAGATTCCTAAAAAAGGAAATACCAATTGCCAATTTCGTTGAATCTCCCAACGGTTTTTAAATTGCTTCATAACATCGTTTTGAAGCTGCAAATATAATTTAATTTATAGGAACTCTACCACCCAATAGGTTCTGTTTGTAGTTGTTTTGGAAGAAAATGAAATAGTTGTACAGTTTATAATTTACATCATATCCATAATCTATGCCTTGTTGGTAGTCTATTCTCAATTCATACAGGTTGGGATTGTATCGATTGGGTTGGGAAACACGAGTATTCCATTCGGAAACATAGCGTATGTTCCTATTTTCGAGATAGGTTTGTTCATAAAAGCCTTCTGGCTTTGCTTGCGATACCAACCAAGTGTTGAAACCAGGCTCAATGATTATGATTTCGTATTCCAAGGCATCGTTGGAGATTTTAAGTGTATCTCCCACTTGTGCTGTTGATTTTTCACTATCCACTGTGTCACTCTTGGGAGCTTTTTTAGAAGTGTTGCAACTATACGCCAAACCAACGATCAAGAGTGTCAGTAGTAAATTTTTCATTTGTGCTTTTTTTAGTCATTGCCATAGCCGCATGCAATGGCATTCATAGTTCAATAAAAATACAAAAATTAACGATGACATGGTGTTAAAATAAATAGAAGGTCATTTGTCAGTATCATCAAATAACCTTCCACATATTTTTTTTTGGATTATTTACCTCCAAAAAGACTACCAAGCAAGCCGCCTAGTCCGCCACTTTTCTTTTTGTCTCCTCCCAACAACATTCCAGCTACATCGTCTATGACGCTACCATCTCCATCTGCATCTAGTATTTTTTCAAGGAAACTTTGTTCGTGTTGAGTTTTGGATCCTCCCAACAAACCGCCTAACAACCCTCCCAAATCATTGGAGGAACTTACATTGTTTTGTTTTGCTTGCTTGCCAAGGACTCCCATCAATATAGGCGCTGCCACTTTTAGGATATCAGCTACAGAACTAGCATCTATTCCTGCTTTTTGCCCAATGACGGATTCTACACCGGATTGTTTTGCACCTAATATGTGACCTAAAATCTTGCCTCCATCTGTCTTTACCTCGTTATCGACACCTCCACCAAAAAGACCTCCCAAGTTATCCAAGATGCTACCATCGTGTTTTCCTTGTATGGCTCCCATCAATCCTTCGGCTCCTTGTGGCGTGGATGCATTTCTTTGCATGGCCTTCATCAATACCGGTAGGGCCATAGTTAGCACGCTTTCGGTTTTCGATTGATCGTTTCCTGTTGATCCAGCAACACCGTTTATGATTGATTTTCCTAAGTCTGAGTTTAATAAATCTAAGATTCCTGACATTATAATATGTTTTTATTAGTTAATTAATTGGATATGTAAATTACATAAAAAAAAGCCTCAACACTAGTGTTGAGACTCTAACTTTCTTGTTTTTCTATTTTTTATCTGACGAAGTGTTATTTTTTGTCGACAAGGAGTATGTTTTTTATTTGAGATGCCAATTCTGTACCAATTCTATCTTGTGCTTCATTGGTAGCTGCACCAATGTGAGGTGTCAACGATATCTTCCCGTTCATTAAAATTTGTACGGCTGGTTTTGGTTCGTCTTGAAAGGTATCCAAACCTGCAAAGGCAACTTTGCCACTGTTAAGGGCTTTTACCAATTCCACTTCATTTACTATTCCTCCACGAGCAGCGTTTATGAGACCAACTCCATCCTTCATCATACCGAACTCCTTTTCAGCAATGACATAATCCTTTTGGGAAGGGATATGCAAGGTTATGAAGTCTGCCTCTTTTAGAACACTTTCCATGGATTGTGTTTCTATGGATACTGTAATGGATTGTCCATTGAAAAATTCAACTTTAACATCTGCATTGTCTATGAACAAGTCACTGGCAATCACTTTCATTCCAACTCCAAGGGCAATCTTGGCTACTTCTTGTCCGATGCGACCAAATCCTATGATGCCAATTGTCTTGCCTCTAAGTTCCACTCCTTTTGCGTAACTCTTCTTCAGTTTTTTAAATTGAGTATCTCCATCCAAAGGCATGTTTCTGTTGGAATCGTGTAAAAAGCGAACGCCACCATACAAATGGGCGAATACCAATTCGGCAACGGACTGTGAAGAGGCAGCTGGCGTGTTTATTACATGCAATCCCTTTTCGCGAGCATAATCCACATCTATGTTGTCCATACCTACACCACCGCGTCCAATGATCTTTAGGCTAGGGCAAGAATCTATAATTTCTTTTCTAACGGTAGTTGCGCTGCGAACCAAGATGACGTCAATGTCATTTGTGTTGATGTAATTTATCAATTGTTCTTGTGCTACCGTTGTTGTTGATACTTCAAATCCTGCGGCTTCCAAGGCGTCTATTCCGCTTTGTGAAACTCCATCGTTTGCTAATACTTTCATCAAAAATTAGTTTTTCATTCCCGTCTGAAGAAGGGATCTTGAATTTATATTTAGTTGTGTCGTCCCAAAGGAACGAATGCAATTAAGCTTTGCTTTCCAATTCGCTCATAACTTCCACAAGCACCTTTACGCTATCCAATGACAATGCATTGTACATGGATGCTCTGTAGCCACCAACGCTTCTGTGCCCGTTGATTCCGCTGATGCCTTCTTCTTTGCACATTGTATCAAACGTTTCTTTCAAGTCTTCATTCAAAAGTGTAAATGTGGCATTCATCTTGGAACGGTCTTCTTTTGCAGCATAGCCTTTAAAAAGCGGGTTCAAATCAATTTCGGAGTACATTAAGCTCGCTTTCTTTTCATTTTCTTCCTCTATGGCTTTTATGCCTCCAAGGTTCTTTAGCCATTCCATGGTTAACATCGAAGTATATACGGCAAAGACTGGAGGAGTGTTGAACATGCTACTCTTGCCAATGTGTACCTTATAATCCATCATAGATGGAATCTTGCGAGATACCTTTCCAAGAATGTCTTCTTTTACTATGACCAAAGTGGTTCCAGCTGGTCCCATGTTTTTCTGTGCACCGGCATAAATCAAATCGAATTGAGAAAAATCCAATGAACGGGAAAAGATGTCACTACTCATGTCACAAACCATTGGAATGTCGCATTTTGGAAACTGCCTTATTTGCGTTCCATAGATGGTATTGTTGGATGTACAGTGAAAATAGTCATAGTCCGAAGGGATGTCATACCCCCTTGGGATGTAGTTGTACCCAGCATCTTTTGAAGAGCCTACTTCATATATGTCATCAAACAATTTGGCTTCTTTGATCGCCTTGTCACTCCATGCACCCGTATTTAAGTAACCCGCTCTTTTTTCCAATAGGTTCAAAGCGACCTGCAAGAATTGCATGCTGGCTCCTCCTTGTAAGAATAAAGCCTTGTATCCCTTTCCTTCTAATCCTAAAAGTTCCAAAGCCAACGATCTTGCCTTTTCCATTACGTCCACAAAAGCCTTGCTTCTGTGTGATATTTCGATTAATGATAAACCATTGTCAAAATCCAAAAGGGCTTCAGAGGCTTTTAAAATGACTTCTCTTGGTAATACGCAAGGTCCTGCGCTAAAGTTGTGTATTTTCATTGAAAACTAGTTTTTTCTTTCCGCAAGTGCGAAAAATATCGATTTTAAAAATGCAGTTACAAAGGTGGCGATTTATGTTATGAATTTTGCTAATAAAATGATAATTTATCAACTATATTTTTAACAGGAATTCAATAGTATCCCTGTTATCTGCGTAATCCCACAATGCAGGCTTTTGCGTGTTGCCAAATTGTATTTCTCTTTTCATAAAGTTTTTGGAAACAACACATTGAATGTTGTCTGCTTCTTTTTCCACCTTTTCTTTTAAAAGTGTGCTATCGTCGTAATATTCATAAAATACCGTGGCAATGGGGGAAGCATGACTACTATCTTCTTTAATCATTAAAAAGCCATTTTCCAACATGTTGAATTCACTCATTAGATACACTGCTTTGTTGTAGTCGTAATTGTTGGCATACTTGGCTTCGTTTATGATGGCATTCCAAGGATACATTGCTTTGAAGAATGCATCGAAGTCATAGTTTTTTGGAACGAATAGTTTGGAGACGTTCCTACAGCCCAATCCATAATATCTAAAGATGTCTTCGGAAAGGTTCAACATGTCTTCTTCGCTTTCATTTCCAGTCAATATGGCAACGGAATTTCTGTTTTTACGAATGATGGAAGGTTTGTCTTTAAAGTAATATTCGAAATACCTAGCGGTATTGTTGCTTCCAGTGGCAATGACGGCATCGAAATTTTCCATCTTGCCTTCAGTGAATTTCATTGTTCCTTTAAATCCTGGTTCCACATACTCCAAATATTTGGCCAAGAAGGGTAGGAGGTGTTTATCGTTGGACGATTGTTTTACCAATACTTCGTGTCCAGAAATCAATACGCTTAAAAAATCATGAAACCCTACCAATGGAATGTTTCCCGCCATGATGATGGCTACTTTTCTAGGAGTGACCGTATCCATGGCGTAGGAGGTAAGCCATTTGTTCAATTGTTCAGGGCATAATGATTCAGACCAACCTTTCAATGCAAATTGAATGTTTTTAGGTGTAAACCACCCATTGCTCTCATTTGCTAGTTTTAGTTGATGCTTGAAACCGTCAAAAAACATGTCATTATGTGGTACATTATCTTTTTTCTTAAATTCTTTTGAAGAAAATTGACCAATGAAAGAGCCTAATTTCACAAAAGCGTTAATTCTTTGTTGTAAATTCATTTCGTATTTGCGTAAGACTTGTTTTGTCGTTATTTTTGCAACTGCAAATTTAAGCAAACAAAAGATAAGAATTACTATGGCTATTATTATAACAGACGAATGTATAAATTGTGGAGCTTGCGAGCCAGAATGTCCAAACACGGCAATATATGAAGGGGCAGATGATTGGCGTTATAAGGATGGAACAAGTTTAGAAGGAAATATTGTTTTACCCAACGGAAAATCCGTAGACGCAGAGGAAGCTCAAGAGCCTGTAAGTGATGAAATTTACTACATCGTTCCTGATAAATGTACGGAATGCAAAGGATTCCATGAAGAGCCGCAATGTGCAGCAGTTTGTCCTGTGGATTGTTGCGTTCCTGATGATGACAATGTTGAAACGGAGGAAGTGCTCTTGGGCAAGCAACGTTTCATGCACCCAGATGAATAAACAACAGATATTTATAGACAACAAAAAATCTCAAGCTAACCACTTGAGATTTTTTTGTTGCCAAATGTAAAAATGCCACATTATGATGAACGAGTGGCATTTTCATCTTTGAAATTGACTGCTTTAAACTTAGTTACTTGCTGAAATGTCCAAGCCGTTGGCACTGTTTATGGTAATGTTGCTGTGTGTGTTCAATACCCAGTCGAAAGTTGGAGCTACACCAGTAGCTATGACTTCTTCTCTTGCATTTGTCAATGATTGGGTCGTGGGGTCTTTGTACTCCAATACCAATCCATTCAAGTAAATGTTTGTCGCGTTACCATATTCCACAAATTTGGTTTCTCCTGCATTTAAAGAAAATGTTTGTTCCAATGAAGGTTTTTGAATGTTGTCACCTTGACGTATCAACAATGTTACATTCATGTAGTCTTTAGATTTGTTGGTGAAATTTTTACCAGCCATAATATATTAGGTTTATTGATTAATAATAGTGCTAAGTTATATGGGATCAATTAGTTTGTTAAGCGTATTTATACTGGTAAATAAAAAGAAGTATTATTGGCCACAATGAAAAAAACTACCTGATTTCAGGTAGTTTTCTATTATAGTGTAATTTGTGTCTTAGAGATCGGCCAGTTCAAATACGAAGAATTCCATTATCCTATCCAAGTCCGTGAAACCTTCTATGGTGGCATGTGTATGGAATGACGAATAGAACACGCCCCCATCTCCAACTAGAAAGGTAAAGGCTAGATCTTTGTTTTCTGAAATGGTATCTCCATTTTCATCTTTGTATTCCACTGGACCATTCAACCAAGATAGTGTTGTGTCTGGATTGGAAGAGTTGACAACTTGCCATTGAGATAGGAATCCTTCGATTTCCACGATGTTGTCTATGGAGATTCCATAATTTATGAATAGCCATTCCACGATATCCTCGTCCAACAACATTGCTTCCGTACTTAGGGAAACTCCACTTTTCTCAGGTTGGTAGAATTCCAAATGCTCGGTATTGTCATTGGTTATGGCATTTAGGTATTTAAAGGCCCAGTCTGTGGTATATAGAATTCCTCCGTTGTTAACGTATTCCAACAAGTTGTCATTATGCTCTGTTTTGGATTCGTCCAGCCCGCAGTTTAGGAATATGATGTCATATTCGGCCAAAAGCTCAGGTGAGGCTATTAAATCGCCAAAATCAAAATCGACATTTGGAGTCAAGTTTGGATTTGTAAATTTGTTTTCGATGGTTCCGCGATTGTGATCGTGAGTCATGGAAGTCTTGGTTATGTTTATGCCTTCGACTATGTCAAACAAAGGGTCTTGTGTTATTGGGTTTACCAAACCTATGTTGTACAACACGTTTTCAATGTTGTCATAGCTTCCCGTCACCACCGCTATTTTTGGTAGAATATCCAAAGTGAAGTTGGTCGTGTCGTTTTCTTCAGTTACTGTGATTCCTCTTTGCGTAGAGAACTTGCCTTTGGTAAGTGTGATTGTGTAGTCTCCCTTGGGAAGATTCAAGGAGAATTTTCCTTGGGCATCCGTAGTCGTCTCTTTAATGGTGCTGTTGGCTTTGCTAACAACAACTTTACCATTGGAAATGGGATCTGCGTTGTTTGGAGCCAATAATTTCCCTGAAACTGCAAAACTTTCTGGCTGGATTGTCGTTTCTTCATTTTTTGAACAAGACACTAAAAACAATAGTGTTAAACAAGATAATAGAAGTGCTTTCATAAGTGATGTTTTTTTTGATTAAACTTTTTTAGTTAAAAACGTATTCTGATTACAGTTAGGGAGATAATTACACTGTCTTTCTACTTTATAACAACTGAAAGTCAAAAACACCTAGGTCATATTAAAAAAAACAGCGAATCAGTATTTTGTGATACTAAGGGGTATAAAGTTTATATTCAGTTACATATACGAAAAAAGCAGAACGTTTGGTTCTGCTTTTTCTATTTTATTATGATTTTCTCTGTATTAGAAACTAAGGTTGACTCTACTAAATACATATCTACCATCAGATCCCATTTGTACAGAATCGGCCAAACCACCTTGATCCGTCCAACCGTCAAATTGAGGTGTTGGGTAAGTATTAAAAAGGTTGTTAGATCCAATGGTAAGCTTTAACTTGTCAGAGAAGCTGTAACCCAAGTTTATGTCTGCTGTAATGACAGATTCGTATGTGTCCGTTGCCACAGGGAACAAGGCATCTGCTTCAGCTTGAGTGGTTGCTGGTGAATCTACCCATTGAAAATCTTGTAATATTATTTCACTGAATTTTGTCAACGTCAAACCAGCATTGAACTTAGATGTTGCATACCCAAGATTCAAACCAAATTTGTGATCAGGAGCAGCGGCTTCCAAATAAGCTTGGGAAAAAGGTCCGAAGAATGTAAATTCATTGAGGCTTCCATTTTTTATGTCTTTGATCTCCAGTTTGTTGAAGTTACCTATCAAGGCGGCACTCAACTTACCATCGCTACCAAGAGGCATCTCATAGTTCAATACAATGTCCAGTCCAGAAGTCTTGGTGTCTACACCGTTTGCAAAAAACTGTGCAGCTTCAACTCCTAGAGGTCCAAGAATGGCTTGATCGGTAAAGTTGTCCGTCAAGATGATTCTATCGTCTACAGAGATGGAGTAGGCATCTATAGTTGCTGTGAAGCCTCCCTTTTTATAGGTGAAACCAATGCTTCCATTGATCGCTTTTTCTTCAGTCAATTGTCCAATACCGAAGGCTTTGGTTACCGTACTGTTGTTTGCAGACAACAATGAAGGGACAGATGCTCCAGCAACAATGTTGTTGAAAGTTAAATTGTAGTATAGTTGTGCCAATGAAGGAGCTCTAAATCCAGAGGAAATGGATCCTCTAAGGGAAAGTGCTTTGTTTATTTTATATCTACTTGCCAACTTGAAGTTGAAAGTGCTACCGAAATCGCTATATTCTTCAAAACGCAATGCACCAGCCAACATGAACTCTTCGGAAACATTGAGTTCCGTATCAAAATAAATACCATAGTTGGATCTGCTTCTGTCTACTTCGTTTGCAGGACTATATCCAGGAAAACCTTGTGACCCACCAGGTAATTCTTGCCCATTGGAATCTGTTGCAACCGTTTGTATTGCCGGGTTTGTAATTGGTATTCCATTCTCGTCATAAAGGGCATAGGATGCTACTTCTCCAGCAAAAATTCCGAAGCTCTCAGTTCTGTATTCCAAACCGAAAGCGATGTTCATACCTGAAGCTACATCTTCCAAATACTTGTTGAAATCCACTCCAGTGGTATTTTGGGAGAGAAAGTGTCCTCCAGCATCGAAATCTGTTGGAGAAGCATCTTGCAAAGAGGCATTGTTTGAGTTTTTTATGTAATAGTGGAAGTTGTTCTTTCCGTAGGTGTTGTTGAAATCCGCATTCCAACCATTGTTCATTTTATGTCTCACTCCTGCAGAAACAGATGCATCGGTGATGTTGGATGTTATTCTAGGTGTGAATCCATTTGGATATAAACTTAATACTGTCCTATTGTCTGAATTATCAGGATCTCCTTCTATATATGCACTCCTAGAGAAAGCGTTGGCATCGGTTTCTCTGAAATTTCTACCTCCAAAGGCGTAGATTTCCGTATTGTCGTCAACAGGAACAGAAGTATTGACCATGAAGTTGAAACCATCTACAGCAGCACTACCATAGCCCTTTCTCCAAGAAAAACCAGGTCTCAATGTCTTGTCTTTGGACAAAAACTCTGTGGTGAAGTTTATAAAACCTCCATTTTTACCTAGAGTAGCACCATAGTTGGCATCGATTTTAACCGTCGTACCATCATATTTCTTGTCTTTTCCATCCAAACGATTCTCTCCTTCAACGTTGTACAAAGTCTCTCCCGTCTCTTCTGCCCATCCGTCTCCAATGGCTGTACTGTATGCTCCATAGGTAATGCCTCCGGTAAAACCATCTGTATTGTCTTTTAGAACGATGTTTATTACCCCGGCAATGGCATCCGATCCATATTGAGCGGAAGCACCATCTCTTAAAACTTCGATTCTTTTGATTGCAGAGGCGGGAATGGCATTTAAATCCGTTCCAGAATTTCCACGACCACGAGTCCCGAATATATTCACCAAAGAGGATTGGTGTCTTCTCTTTCCATTAATTAAAACGAGAGTTTGATCTGGCCCCAAACCTCTTAAAGACGCAGGTACGATATGGTCGGCTCCATCCGATCCAGATTGTTTGCTGGCATTGAATGACGGTGCTGCATATTGTAAAATGTCATTGACTTCCACTTTACCTGTAGACGATGCTATGGAAGAAACATCCAGAACATCCACAGGAACTGCAGTGTCTGTAGACGTACGCTTCGGACTACGGGATCCTACCAAGAGTACTTCGTCCAAAGCTTCTCCATCAGATAGAGTGACGTTTACAGTTGTTTGCCCGTTGACATCTACTTCTTTGGTTTCGTAACCCACATAACTAAACACTATCGTAGCAGATTGATTGACATTAAGCATATAATTCCCATCAAAGTCCGATGTTGTTCCATTGGAAGTTCCTTTCTCAACAATGTTGACACCTGTCAAAGGAGCTCCATTGGAGTCGGAAACCGTTCCCGTGATGGATTGTTGTGCAAAGGTGAATGTAGAGCACAAAAAGAATAATAACAAAATTTTGATTTTTTTCATTGTTTTGGTTTTTTGATTAGACGAGTAAAATTGATAAATATTATTTAAAAAAATACCATTTGAAGAAATAAATTTTAACAATTGTTTTTAACAGTTGGATTGAAAATAAATTGACGAATGGTTGGCGATTAGTTGTAAAAACCATTTTTTATTATTAGAAAACCTAAGAAGAAATAGTATATTTGCGCTTCAATAAAATCACAATATGAAAGCAGGAATAGTAGGCTTACCAAATGTAGGAAAATCAACTTTGTTTAATTGTTTGTCCAATGCCAAGGCTCAGAGTGCGAATTTTCCATTTTGTACCATAGAGCCCAACATTGGAGTTGTCAACGTGCCAGATCCGAGACTTGAAAAATTGGAATCCTTGGTGAATCCTGAACGTGTATTGCCAGCAACGGTAGAGATTGTAGACATTGCAGGTTTGGTGAAGGGAGCTAGCAAAGGAGAGGGTTTGGGAAATCAATTTTTGGCAAATATTCGTGAGACCGATGCCATTTTGCACGTGTTGCGTTGTTTTGACAATGACAACATTGTCCATGTGGATGGCAATGTAAACCCGTTGAGAGACAAGGAAACCATTGACATAGAGTTGCAGTTGAAAGACTTGGATACCGTAGAGAAGAAATTGGAGAAGGTAAAACGAGCTGCAAAGACGGGAAATAAAGAAGCGCAGAAGGAGGAAGCTGTCTTGTTGAAGCTGAAAGACGGTTTGGAAGCAGGAAAATCCGTTCGTGCATTGGAGTTTACAGAAGATGAGTACAATGACATCGTTAAACCATCGCAATTGATAACGGACAAGCCAGTAATGTATGTTTGCAATGTAGATGAAGGTGCTGCAGTTTCAGGGAATGATTATGTAAAACTAGTTAGAGAAGCAGTAAAAGATGAAAATGCAGAGGTTTTGGTGCTTGCAGTAGGAACTGAGGCAGACATCAACGAATTGGACGACTATGAAGAGCGTCAAATGTTTTTGGCTGACATAGGTTTGGACGAACCAGGATCTGCAAAGCTCATTCGTTCCGCATACAAATTGTTAAATCAACAAACATATTTTACAGCAGGTGTAAAGGAAGTGCGTGCTTGGACCATTAACATAGGATCTACAGCACCGCAAGCAGCTGGTGTGATACATACCGATTTTGAAAAAGGATTCATCCGAGCAGAAGTTATTGGTTATGACGATTATGTGCAGTATGGGAGTGAATCCAAAGTGAAAGAAGCTGGTAAAATGCGAGTAGAAGGAAAGGGGTACACCGTTAAAGACGGAGATGTAATGCATTTCCTATTCAACGTGTAGTTCTTCTTGATGCTACTTGTTTGTGTATGATCGTTTTTGAGAAAGACACATAAGTCATTTTTGCCGTAATATAAAGATAATTGACAAGAGTGAATTTCCTATCGTAAATTCACTCTTGTCAATTTTATACATCTTAGATTTTACAATAGTTTTTTATTCATATTTATTTTCAAGCCCTTATCGTTGTTTAGATGGGAGATAAGAATGTTTGTCAGTTCTTCCGTATTTTTTGGAGCTTTTTTCATTACCATGTACAGGCTAGAAATTAATTTTTCATGCTAATAATTCATATGCCATATTATAAAGTGTTAGGCTAAGTTCTAAGTTAGATATGTATTATCTTTGTTAAAAACAAAAACTATA
>JAHDHI010000001.1 GCA_020631395.1 Bizionia sp. | reverse complement strand
CTGATGGAATCATAGAATATTGGTTTTAGCAAAGATAATACATATCTAACTTAGAACTTAGCCATCTATTTTTATGCATATCAATGCGCATTGGAATCAAAATGACAATGCCATTTGTCCTGTACTTTCAAAACTTGTTCGATGACATCGCGAACAGCTCCTTTTCCTCCACTTTTATGCGAAATGTACTTAGATATGGCTTTTACTTCTGCTGTTGCATCTACTGGACAGGTTGGCAATCCTATTTCCTTCATGACTGGAATGTCTGGAATGTCATCACCCATGTACAAGACATTTTCTGACTTAATGTCGTTTTTTTGGACATATTCCGTAAACACTTCCATTTTGTGGTGGGCTCCAAGATAGACATCGGCAATTCCCAAGTTGTTTAACCTATTGCGCACACCTTCGTTGGTCCCTCCTGAAATGATACAGATGTTGAAACCCTCGTTCAAGGCTAGTTTCATGGCATAACCATCCTTTACGTTCATCGTTCTCAACATGTCACCATTGGTCATTATGGTAATGGAACCATCGGTCAATACACCATCGACATCGAAAATGAATGTGGTAATGTGTTCCAGGTATTCTTTGTAACTTTTATCTTCCATATGTTTTTTTTATGGATTCGGTCAAGAGGTTGTAGATAGCCTTGTGATGTTTGTTTTCCAATTGTTTCAAATGCCTTTTTATGGTCTTCTTGTCGTTACGCAAGGCAGGTCCAGTTTGAGCCAAGTATGGAGATAGTGTTTCTATCTTGTTGGCGGTTTCCTTGATCAAAGGTTTCAATATGTCGAACTCGGCACCTTGGGACTCGGTGATCTCATGTGCTACCCTATATAGCTGATTTGTAAAGTTGTTGACGAAGACGGCTGCCAAATGCAGGGCTTGACGCTGATCACTGTTTACCTTGTGAAATTTACTGCCAATGGCTTCGGCCAGCTGCTTTAAAATGGGCAAGTCCTCTTTTTTTAAAGATTCGATGCAAATGGGCACATCCTTGAAATCGATGTTTGCCGATTTGGAAAAAGTTTGCAAAGGGTAAAATACACCTCGATTTTGTTTCTTGTCCACAGCATACAAGCTGGAACTTCCAGAAGTATGTACAACCAGTTTGTTCTCGAAAGGCAATTGCTCCGAGAGGCTTTCGATGGCATCATCGCTTATAGCCAAGATATAGACGTCGGCATCTATCAATGCAGACAAGTCATCTGTGACATCTACTTTGTTTTTGTGTTTATCTATGGTTTTTAGGTTTCTGTTGTACCATTGCACGACAGAAACCGTCTTGGAGGCATGGAATGCCTTGAACATATGTGAGGCTACGTTGCCTGCGCCTAGTATGACGATTTTTATCATACGGCAAAAATACGTACTATATTGTTTTTTCCAACAAGGAAAAAAACAAAAATTATCTAAGCACAAGAAATGGTAACGGAATGGGTATGACCACTATCATTTGACGATGTAGAAGAAATTTGTTGGTTGCTTTGCAACGAAGTGAATTGTGCAGCAGTCACCGTTACGGAATGTGCATGGTCAGAAGTGCCTTGAATGTTATAGGTCTTTTCTGTTCCTGCAGCTACGTCGGCAGCCGAAACAGTAAGCGTATGCCCATGATTGGTACCAATTGAACTCGATGTGCCATTTGAAGCACAATCCGCAGAATTGCCTTGAGGCGGTGAACTTGGTTCAGAGTCATCAGACCCAGAACAGCTTAAAATTGAATAAGCAGGAATGGCAATGACTAGAGCGCCAATCGTTTTTTTAATGAATGTTTTTCTGTCCATTTTAATTTTTCTTTAAATTTATAGCATAGCCAATTTAAAGATTATACTTTGATTGTGAAAATGTCATAAGTTAATTTTTCGATCAACAATGGATAGCTTTCCAATTTTTTCAAGCCTTTTTACTGCTCGTATTACCGTTTCTACCCTAAGACCTGTCAGGTCGGAGATTTGTTGTCTGGTCAAGGAAACTTCATAAGTCGATTCGTTGGTTTTGGATGCCGACTTGAAGTGGTTCAACAATGTCAGAATACGATGTTCTGGTGGATGAATGGAGACTTCTTTCATGATCTTTGCCTTGTAAACCATTCTCTTGCAAAGCAATTGGGTAATGCTCAGGTGTACTTCGGGGTGTTGTTTCAAAAGCTCCAAGAAATCCTTTTTTGGGAGAACATAGATGGCGGAGTCAGTTAGACTTGTTGCCGCGGCTGGGTACTTGAAGTCTCCAAACAATGGAGGCTCCCCAAAGGAGTTGCCATTTTCGAAAAAACCTTGAACGAACTCCTTGCCATCCTCGGTCAAGTTGTACATTTTTACATTTCCGGACTTTATTTGATAATAATATTTTGGTGTATCTAATTCATTGAAGATAGCTTGCTCCTTGGCATAGTGTTTCAATTGCACATTGTATCGTTCCAAAAGGTTTGTTGAGATCATGACATTATGATTTGAATCATATAATAACAAATATAAGGTATCGAAATTTGTGGCATTAACTTTAAAAGTCACAATTATGAATTATTACAACCATTTGTTGTCCGATTTCAAAAGGAATTACATGCTTTACATACCATTGAGCATCATTTTGCAAAGCTGCATAGGGTCCATTGCAGCAATGTATGTCCTTATGAGTAGCACTTCTGGCAATTTTCCTTTTTTTCAACTATCGCTTTGCGTAGTTTTGTGCATGTTGTACAATGCTGCAGTTTTGGCACAATTAAATTGCAAATGGGTTTTCAACATATTGCTTTTGTCCATATTTGTCAATGTCATGTTGTGCATCATTTACATATAAACAAAAATGAATTCTAAAAAGGGAGACATAAAAGATAGGGGAGATGTATTTGCATTGGTTTCCTCCTTCTATGAAAAAGTTAAAAAAGAAGCTACCTTGGGACCAATATTCAATGAAAGCATCACAGATTGGGATGCGCACTTGGAGCATTTGACCACATTTTGGGAAACAAGCTTGTTTTTTACTAAAAAACTGACGAAAAAATACAAGGGCAACCCTTTGGAAGTACACGTAAAAGTGGATGAGGCGAACAACAATGACATAACGGAACTTCATTTTGGGATATGGTTGAATCTATGGGGACAGACCATAGATGAGCTCTTTGAAGGAGATCAAGCAAACAATGCCAAACGTAGAGCACGGAAAATGGGAACCTTCTTATATCTTAAAATATTCGAAGCAAGAACAAAAGAATGATTCATCGAGAAGTTTAACAGAATATTAGACGCTTTTGTCCTATAAGAAACAAACAAAAACGATTATATTTGCACGAGCTAAAAAAAGCTATCATCATGCAGAATAAACTTGCCAAAATCCTATTTTCCACAAGACTTACCGCTATTTTATTTCTTGCTTTTGCCATAGCAATGGCAACGGGAACCATTCTAGATAGGAATATGGATACTTCACCTACGCCATATACGAGAACTTTAATCTACAATGCTTGGTGGTTTGAAGCCATAATGGCCTTTTTTGTCATAAACTTTGTCGGAAACGTATTTAGATTTAGGTTATATAAAAAAGCAAAATGGGCGACCTTCATACTGCATTTCGCTTTCATATTTATACTTTTTGGAGCTTACATCACAAGATATCATAGCTTTGAAGGTATGATGCCCATTCGTGAAGGAGCTACCGAAAACACCTTCTTGTCCCAAAAGACATACGTTTTGGGTTTCGTCAATGGAGATTACGAAGTCAATGGCGTTCCACAACGTTTGCGTTTGGAAGAGGAAGTGGACTTCTCTCCACGTTTGGACAACGATTTTGAAATAAATAGGGATTACAATGGACAACCATTTAGCGTCAAGCTGGAAAAATTCGTAGCAGGGGCGGAAGAAGATATCATACCCGACGATTCTGGAGAGGAATACCTTAAAATAGTCGAAGCAGGAAATGGACAACCGCACAATCACTTTTTGAAGGTGGGATCCATCGAGAACATTCACAATACGTTGATAGCACTGAACAAGCCAACGGAAGGCGCCATAAACATCACCTATGAAAACGATGAACTGACCATAGAGTCTCCATTTGATGGTGAGTATCTGCAGATGGCTACCATGAACGAAGGAAAGTTGATCAAAGATAGCATTCAACCATTGATGTTGCGTTCTCGTTACATTATCGGGAACATGCAAATGGTATTTCCAAAACCAGTTGTCAAAGGGGTTTTCGACATCGTCAAAAAGCCTAGAATTTTGAAGACAGATGAAGATGGAGTCGTTTTGAGCGTTACGAGCAATGGTGAGACCAAAAAAGTAAACCTCATGGGAGGAAAGGGAAGTAGCAATGCCTGGCGTCGTGTAAAGGTAGGAGAGTTGGAATTCGATTTTCAATATGGTTCCAAGGTCTTGGAGTTGCCCTTTAGTGTCAAGCTGAATGATTTCTACGCCGAACGCTATCCAGGAACGGAAAAGGGCTATTCGGCATTCTCAAGCCAAGTAACCATAGTAGACAAGGACATCGAGGATTTCGATTATAAGATATACATGAACAATATTCTGGATCACAAGGGCTATCGCTTTTTTCAATCCAGTTTCGATGCAGATGAAAAAGGAACGATTCTATCTGTAAATCACGATTATTGGGGAACTTGGTTTACCTATTTGGGATATTTCTTGCTGTACTTTGGCTTGATGGCCATCTTATTTGACAAGAACACGCGTTTTGCAGATTTGGAACGTGCTTTGAACAAGGTGAAGGCCAAAAAGACCAAACTTTCAGCGATATTGGTATTGTGTTTTACATTGAATGGCTTTTCTCAAGAACAACATTCCGAAAATGATGGACACGATCATGCAAAAACAGAGCAAAGACAAAAACCTACCGTAGCCGAAATAGATTCCGTCTTGTTGAAAAATGCAACTCCAAAGGAACATGCAGAAGCTTTTGGACATATGGTAATTCAAGATGTTGGAGGAAGGATGATGCCAGTAAATACCTATGCCTCCGAATTGTTGAGGAAATTGAGTAAAAAAGACTACTATGGCGATTTGGACGCAAACCAAGTCTTTCTGTCCATACAGGAAAGCCCCATGTTGTGGTACAATGTGCCAATCATATATCTGAAGCCTAAAAAGGGGGATTCCATCCGTAAGATCATTGGGGTGCCGAAAACTCAAAAATACGTGGCGCTTTTGGATTTCTTTACCGAAGATTTTCGCTACAAGTTGGATCCGTATTTGGAAGATGCTTCCAAAGCACAAGTAAAAAGCGGGTATGAAAAGGAGTTCTTGGAAACCAATCAACGTGTTAATTTGCTGTCCAATGCCATTGAAGGGCGTTCGTTGAAGATCTTTCCGATACCAAACGACGACAACAACAAATGGATTTCCTCATTCGAATACCGAAATGAAGGTTACAATGAAAAAGTAAAGGATTCGTCGTATGGGAGTTTCATAGATTTAGGCTTCAATTGGTATTTGCAAACGTTGCAAAAGGCAAAAAAGGAAAACGACTTCAAAGAAGCAGACAAGTTGTTGGCCTCTTTCAAAAAGGTTCAAAACAACATTGGTAGCGAGGTCATGTTGAGTGACGACAAGATCAATGCAGAGATAACATACAACAAGTACGACATCTTCAAGAAGTTGTTCAGCTGGTACATGTATGCAGGGTCATTGCTTTTCATAGTGCTCATAGTACAGATTTTCAAAGATAGGAGCAAAGCAATAAGTACTACCGTAAACATCTTCAAGATAATTATCCTTGTATTGTTTATCGTTCACACATTGGGATTGATAGCCCGATGGTACATTTCTGGGCATGCACCTTGGAGTGATGCATACGAATCCATGATATATGTGGCTTGGGCGACGATGTTCTTTGGTTTGGCCTTCGGCCGCAAGAGTGACCTTACCATTGCATCTACTGCATTCGTGACGTCTATGATCCTGATGATTGCCCATTGGAATTGGATGGATCCGGCAATTGCGAATTTGCAACCTGTCTTGGATAGCTATTGGTTGATGATTCACGTAGCGGTGATCGTGGCTAGTTATGGACCATTTACCTTGGGAGCAATTTTAGGTATGGTTGTTTTGTTGCTCATGATCTTGACCAACGAGAAGAACAAGGCCAAAATGCTTTTGAACATAAAGGAACTGACGATAATAAACGAAATGGCCCTAACGGTAGGCTTGGTAATGTTGACCATAGGAAACTTCTTGGGGGGGCAATGGGCCAATGAAAGTTGGGGGCGCTATTGGGGATGGGATCCAAAGGAAACTTGGGCATTGATCAGCATAATGATCTATGCATTTGTAATACATATGCGTTTGGTTCCTGGATTGAGGGGACGATGGACTTTCAATTTGTGGTCCATTTTGGCATACTCAAGTATTTTAATGACCTATTTCGGAGTTAATTTTTACTTGTCCGGACTGCATTCCTACGCGAGCGGGGATCAGATATTAAGCTTCAAAATCATCGGGATAGCGGCAGCTGTCATAGCTGTTTTGGGCATCGGGTCGTATATTCAATATGTGAAATACTATAAGAAATAGCAAAGAAATCAAAAACTTCGGGTTTTAAATCCCAAGACAATAAAATTGCAAAAATCGAAAAAAATAATCATATTTGTTGCTATGATTGTTTAATTTATGTTTCCGGTGTTGTCGAAATTCTTCGACTTTTTAAGTTTCAAATACAAAACTGTATTTGAAAGATTTCTTATTTTATAACATAAAATACAAATGCAATCAAATAAAATTTCCTTAAACCAATTTTTCAAATATTTCAAACTGGCATTGCGTGGTAAAGAGCAAGAATTTACCTCTGGTAGCATAAGGCGAGCCGTTTTCATGCTATCCGTACCGATGATTCTGGAAATGCTCATGGAATCCATCTTCGCCATTGTGGACATTCTCTATGTCTCACAAGTAAGTGTGAATGCAGTGGCAACCATAGGTTTGACAGAATCTGTGATAACCTTGGTATACGCAATAGCCATAGGTCTTAGTATGGCAGCAACTGCCGTAGTGGCGAGGCGTGTGGGAGAAAAAGACCTGAAAGGAGCATCGCAGGCAACCGTGCAAGTGTTGTTTTTGGGTGTGTTGGTAGCAGCGACCATAAGCGTAGTCGGCATACTATATCCAAAAGAAATCCTAGCCTTGATGGGGGCTGAGCCAGACCTCATAGCTGAAGGTTATGGTTATACGAAAGTTCTGTTGGGAGGTAACATCACCATAATGTTGCTGTTTCTCATAAATGCAGTGTTCAGAGGAGCAGGCAATGCTTCGATGGCTATGTGGACCTTGATCCTTTCCAATGGACTGAACATCATATTGGACCCCATGTTCATCTTTGGTTTCGGACCCATTCCCGCCTACGGTGTGGAAGGCGCTGCAATAGCGACTACGATAGGGAGAGGATCTGCTGTCGTCTTTCAACTGGTAGTGTTGTTCTATGGCTACAGCAAGATAAAAATAAAGCTAAGGGACTTGGTGTTGCGTATCAGTGTGATGTTCAATTTGATAAAAGTATCATTGGGAGGCATAGGCCAATTTTTGATAGGGACATCCAGTTGGGTGTTTTTAATGCGCATAATGAGTGAATTCGGAAGCGAGGTCTTGGCTGGATATACCATAGCCATCAGAGTGATGATGTTTACATTGATGCCAGCCTGGGGAATGAGCAATGCCGCAGCAACGTTGGTAGGGCAGAACTTGGGGGCAAAGCAACCGGATAGGGCAGAAGCCTCGGTATGGAAAACAGGAAAGTACAATGCTTGGTTCATGGGGGTCGTCTCCGTAATCTATTTGGTGTTCGCGCCACATATCATAAGGCTTTTCAACACAACTCCGGATGTCGTCAAATATGGTAGTCTGTGTTTGCGTATCATAGCTTCCGGATATGTATTCTATGGATACGGGATGACGGTGATACAATCGTTCAACGGAGCTGGAGATACCAAGACACCAACTTACATCAACTTCGTATGTTTCTGGATCTTTCAGTTGCCGTTTGCCTATTTGATGGCCGTTACTCTGGATATGGGGCCAGTTGGCGTGTTTTGGGCCATCACATTGGCCGAGGTGCTCATTGCAGTCATGGCAATACTATGGTTTAGAAGGGGGAAATGGAAAACAGTGAATGTTTGATGCATAATTAAGAAATGTTTAAATCACAAAAATAAGATGGCTTAATTGATCAACTGTTTTTATCTTTACGTTGTCGCCAATTTGAGAAATGAAGAACTTTCGACTAACTTTAATTACTGAAAATCAAAATTCTCTTGAAAAAGGGAAAAAAATTGCAGAATTGATTTGTGAAACTCTGAATTGTAAAAGCGGATTTGAAATCTCAAAATATGAGAAACTAAAAAACTCATACCGAATTGAAATAGTTGGAAAAATATCTGACCAAAATAATTCGATTTCGGAATCGATTGAATTGACTGACAGAATTTGTTCGCCTTGGATTCTGAATTTTGACCGAATAGAAAACGAAGTAGAATTGATATTTAATAAATCAGAATTAACCAACTATCGGAATGAAAATTTCAATACTCTAAATTGGGCAAATTTTGAAATAGAAAAGTATAAAAATTGACGACAGCACATTATGTGAAAAATTGCTGGTTTTGTGCAAAAAAAACAAAGGCCGTTGCACGTTTGCTACGTCTGAATTTCCGAAGGAAATTCCTCGCACGTAAACACGAAACTGAACCATACACGAGAACGATATGAGTAAAAAAGAATTCGGGTTAAATACCATTTGCACCCACGTTGGGGAAATAGGGGATGAGCAGTTCAAAGGAGCGGTATCACCCATATACATGGCATCGTCGTATGCCTTTTTGGATGTGGACGTAAAGCGATATCCACGATATTTCAACACACCGAACCAGGAGCACTTGGCAAAGAAGGTTGCTGCTTTGGAACGTACTGAATCTGCTATGATCTTTGCTTCAGGAATGGCAGCCATCAGCCATATGTTTTTGGCTTTTCTAAAATCGGGAGACCACATCGTAGTACAGAATACGTTGTATGGTGGCGCTAGCAATTTCATTCGCGAGGAGTTTCCAAAATTAAAGATAGAGTTCACCTTTACGGATGGTTATGACGTCAAGGACTTCGAAGCTGCCATTCAACCCAATACAAAATTGATACACATCGAAACCCCTTCCAATCCACTACTCACGATCACCGACATAAAAGGTGTCTCGAATTTGGCTAGATCCAAAGGAATCATAACAAGCATAGACAATACATTTGCCACGCCAATAAACCAAAGACCGGCCGATTTCGGAATAGATCTCATCATGCATTCGGCTACGAAATACTTTGGTGGGCACAGTGACATTTGTGCAGGTGCGGTAGCGGCGTCCGAGGAACATATAAAACGTATTTGGAATATATCCAAAAACTTGGGAGGAAGCCTTAGCGACTTTACCGTTTGGATGCTGGAACGTAGCATGAAGACCATGGGACTGCGTGTAAAGACGCAAACCAGAGCAGCAAAAAAGATGGCAAGGTGGTTGGAGAGCCACAAGGCCATCAAAAAGGTGTACTATCCAGGATTGAAAAGTCATCCGCAATACGAGTTGGCAAAATCACAAATGCGTGGTTATGGTGCAATGCTGTCCTTCGAGTTGATGGATGGGGTGGATTCCGTGGCATTTCAGAAGGCATTGCAACTCATAAAGCCATCGATGAGTTTGGCAGGCATTGAAAGTACGATGCTCAACCCAGCAAAGACTTCCCATGCTTTGTTGAGTCAGAAAGAAAGAGAAGACATAGGCATCGGTGACGGATTGATAAGGTTCTCAGTGGGCATTGAGGCGGTAAGAGATTTAAAAGCAGACATAGAACAAGCCATGGAAAAAGTGATGAATTCAAGACAGGAGGCCTAAAACCATTTTACATTGCATAAGAACAACAAACATAGAAATGGCTATGATCTAAACCAATTGATGTCGAGTACACCAGAATTGGTACCGTTCGTCTTTGTAAACGAGCATGAAAAGCAAACTGTGGATTTCGCTAGCCCCAAGGCGGTGAAAACTCTAAACAAGGCTTTGCTCAAGGAACATTATTCCATTGATTTTTGGGATTTTCCCGAAACCAACTTGTGTCCACCAATTCCCGGACGAGTGGATTACATACACCACATTGCCGACTTGTTGAAGCAATCCCGCCTATCGGAAAACATCGAGGTTTTGGATATAGGTACGGGAGCTAGTTGCATCTACCCGCTGTTGGGAAATGCGGAATATGGTTGGCGTTTCGTCGGTACGGATGTCAATGACAATGCATTGAAATCTGCAAATGGCATCGTAGCGAAAAACGACTTGGGTGCTGTTGTCAAACTTAGGAGGCAATATGACGAAAGCAATGTTTTTATTGGTATTTTCGCCAAAGGTGATGCTTTTTCAATAACGATGTGCAACCCTCCCTTTTACAAGAGTGAAACCGAAGCGATGGAAGTGACAACCAGAAAATTGAAAGGTTTGGGGAAAGTTACGAACGAAGTAACGAGGAATTTTGCTGGCCAGTCACAAGAATTGTGGTACAAAGGAGGAGAAAAAGCCTTTTTGCACACCTATTTGTATGAAAGCTCATTGCATAAGACCAATAGTTTTTGGTACACTAGTCTGGTTTCCAACAAGGACAATGTGAAATCAATGCAGAAATCATTGAAAAAGCTAGGAGCATCCAAGGTTAGAATCTTGGAAATGGAGCAAGGTAACAAAAAGAGTAGAGTAGTGGCTTGGACGTTCTTGAGCAAGAAAGAGCAGCAAGATTGGATTGAAAACAAATAGACATTAACAAGATTTTCGTTTTAATGGAAATTTAAAAACAGATTTTTTTGATGAAATTAGACATATTGGCTTTCGGAGCACACCCCGACGACATAGAGTTAAGCGCAGGAGGAACAATAGCTAAGGCTGTTGCCGAAGGTAGAAGCGTTGGGATGGTGGATTTGACGAAAGGAGAATTGGGAACGCGAGGTACTGCACAGACGCGTTATGAAGAAGCAACCAATGCTGCAAAGGTATTGGGAGTGGAAGTAAGGGAGAATTTGGGCTTTGCCGATGGTTTTTTCTTGAATGACAGAAAACACCAATTGGAAATAATAAAAATGATACGAAAGTATCGACCAGAAATAGTATTGTGCAATGCCGTTGACGATAGACACATAGATCACGGGAAAGGAAGCAAATTGGTGAGTGATGCTTGCTTCTTGAGCGGACTCGTTAAAATAGAAACGGAACTCGATGGAGAAGCTCAAAAAAAATGGAGGCCTAAACATGTATATCACTACATACAATGGAAAAACTTGGAGCCAGACTTTGTCGTGGACATTTCTGGGTATATGGATCAAAAGATGCAATCGGTGTTGGCTTATAAAACACAATTTTTCGATCCGAATAGCAAAGAACCGGAAACACCCATTTCCAGCAAGAACTTTACGGACAGCATAGAATATAGAAGTAGGGATCTAGGCCGTTTAACAGGCGTGGAACACGCAGAAGGTTATACTGTAGAACGTTACGTTGCGGTAGATAGTTTGTTCGATTTGAAATAAGAGTTCAGACGAAAAAATAATTGAAAATTTTGAAAAAAAACCTTTGTAGAAACTATTAAATAATATAAATTTGCACTCGCATTACAACAATGCATTAAATGGTGGTTGTAGCTCAGTTGGTTAGAGCATCGGTTTGTGGTACCGAGGGTCGCCGGTTCGAATCCGGTCTTCCACCCAGAGTTTAAACTCAATGATAAAGCGTTTTTAGAGAGATTTAAAAACGCTTTTTTTATGAATGAATTCAAAACTGCCAATTATACTGCCAATACTTTTATGAGCGATTATGTCCTTCGAAAATACTCAAAAAACATCAATAAGGCAATAGGATCATTGCTTATTTTTCCCAAGGACTACAAGCTAAAGAGCAATTTGGAGAAACGATGGCGCGTGTATTTCTACTATAATTTGAATGGGAAGCAAAAGCGTTTCGAGGCTGCATCGCACGTGGACAATGGCCAAACCATACAGATTAACAGGTTCAAGGATCATAGTTTAAAGGTGGAGGCTGTGGAAGATTTGAGGGATTACATTGCTCATTTGCTTAGAACCGAGCCTAAATTCATCTTGAAACTATTATATGGCATCGAGAAGGCAAAGGAGCTCTATCCAAGCGTCTACCTCATTGAGGAAGAGAAAGTGCAACATGATCTATCGATAGAAAAGGCATTCGATGATGCCTTGGAAGCCAAAAAGGCAAATGTTTCCAATACGCATTATCTGGGATTGAAATCCGTCAAGAACAAGTTTTTGGCTCACATTGGCAAAAATAAGGGTGATACCGTGGATTTGCTAAACAAGAAAATGTTGGTTGGCTTCATAGATGCTGCATCCATAGGTAAGTCCAATCAAACCAGGAACAATATGAAATCCATGCTTTCTGCCTTGCTAGCAAAGATGAAGGAGCAAGATGTAATCCAAGTAAATCACATAGAAGGATTGCGTAACCTGAAGTCCAAGCCAAAAGTACATAAGCCCTATACCAACGAGCAGCGCTTGGAGATTTTCAAGCATTTGAAGGAGAAAGATTTTTTGATGTACGCCTATTGTTTGCACATTTACTATGGCCTTATGAGGCCTCAAACCATTGTTAGGCTCAAAGTAAAGCACATAGATTTGGTAAATGGGCTTTTCAAGACCGATACCAAGACAGGGGATTTTTTAAAGACCATAGTAAAGCCACTCATAGATGAGTGTTATTCCAAATTGGATCTTGAAAATGCGGACCCTGAACATTTCATGTTTGGTCGTAATGGTTTCATGGCCCAATGGCAATCCAACGACGAGAATAGGAGAGGAGCCTTCACTAAACGTTTCAAGCCCTATAAGACAGAGTTGAAATTGGACAAAGATCATGATTTGTACTCTTTGCGTCATAGTGCCATTGGTAACCTTTTTGACAACAAGTGCAAGGAATTGGAAGAGGAAGGAGTACCAGATTATAAAAACAGGGCTATAGATTTTATTATGCCATTGACAAACCATAAGTCTCGCGAACAAACAAAGCAGTATTTAAGAGGTATAAGTACATCTTTGCATATTGATTGGTCAGAGTATTTATAGTTTTTACGGATGTTTCTTAAGCTTGTACCTGCGTTTATGTATAAGAATAGTTGCGGGTTTGTTATAGCTTATAATCATAGAGATGCTGGTGACGTTTCACAAAGGGAATCGATCACACATAGGATGCGGAGCAAGTTATATTAAAAGAAAAAAAAGGTGGTTTAAGCAAAAAAACAAAATATTAATTATCTTTAGAGAACTGGACTAGGGCTTTTCATAGGACACGTTGTTACCCAACGTTTTTATTTACTTAAAAAGTTCTTTGTCATCAGAAACGTAACAAATCTTGTCTTTGCTCTTATTAAGTTTAACCTCAATAACATCACCTTTCTTAATATCGTTCAAAAGATTTTTTATGATTTTTGTTTCTTCTTTAGATTTTAAAGAATTTTTCCCGTAAACGCCTTGTTTTGGATAAATATATCCAAAATAATAATTGTTTTTTATAGCCACAGCAATCAGATAAACTCTAAAAGAAGAACTCTTACCTTGTTCATCTCCTGCTCTTAATTTAGCTATTGGATTTTTTGCATTTGGATTAAGTCGATATGCAACACATTGAGCTAATAAATCATCAGATTCTAATATAAAGATATCGTTGATTATTGCCTTTTCGCAATCTTTGTATGAATTTTTTTTGAGAAGTTTTTTGACTTCAGATATAAAGCTTTTTTGGAAGAAAAATTTCATTAAAGCTCATCAACTAGAGAACTTAACTCTTTAAAGTCATTGTTCTTTCTTAAATCAAATATTATATGCTCTACTTCATTAACAGCTTCAATGTGAAATTCAATTGCTTTTTTCATTTCTTTAAAGTCATCTTTAAAAAGTCCTTTAGGAACGTATATTCTTCTTTGTCCAGAGTAGAATTTTCTAAAGTGCTTATCAGAAGCTTTTCCCATTGCAATAATCCCTCTAATAATTACTTCATCTGATGTAGATAAGTTATCTAACCAAGTTATTTTTGTAAGTAATGAACCTAATTTTTTTAGAGATTTAGTCAAAATAGAATATTCTTTCTTCTTATCATTAATGTGGTCAAGAATCTTATTAATTCTTTCTTCCTCGCTCAATGAATGAGAGTAAGATTTTATAATTTCTCTATTTATTTTCTCTAATGCAGTTGTCATAGTTTTATAAATATACATAAAATGTACTGTACAAATATACTTTTTTTACAAATTAAGTCAATTAATAATGTGTTAAATTCGCTTTTTGTTTTAAATTCAGGTATTATTTACTAATCATATTAGACGTATATACAATTAAAACGTTACAAAGATTATTCCATTTCTTGATGATTTTGGCAAATGTTAGGTAATGTTGTTGTATATGGTTTGTTGCGTGTTTTAAGCAACTAATTTAGTAAATAATTACCGACCAAGAAAGTCCGCGAGGACTTTCGTAAGTAGGCGAGAAGCCAGCAATAAATTATATACGGTGTTGCCCACAGTTATTTATTCAATTGGACTAATAACGAATCACATTGTTCATTAATGTACTTTAATTTTGGAACTAATTCCATTGAAGTTGGTTCGTTTATCCAATCTTGTGGTTTGCCCCAAAATTTTGATTTGCTATGTAAATAATCTGGTAATTCCTTTAATTCAGCGTTGATTGATTTTTGAAGTGCAACATTCCATAATTTCGCTAAATCCATATTTGGTTCATATCCATTATTGTCTATGAAATTTCGTGTTTCGATAGATGCATATTGAATAGAGGTCAAAGCCTCCGACAATCTTTCTCTTTTTTCTTGAGACATACCGATGAGTTTAATTTCCTCCATCAATTTTTTAATTGAAGCTTTTACTGTTTCAACTAAAACTAATTTTCCTATAAATTCTGCTGCTGCCATATTGTTAAATTTCCTCTGTTGCTTTCCAAGATTCATTAATGTCATAATTTCCACCTCTCGCTAATCTATTGTGAAAGTTAATTACAATTTGTTCCACAAGTCCCATTTTTTCATAGGTTTTTAATACTTTCGGAAAAGTTTTAATGTAGTCAGCAATAAAAATACTTAACATCATAAAAGCAGTTTGTAAATTAAAAATCACCATATTTTTATAAGCACTTTCATTTTTACCAAACATATCCTTAAATTGAAAAACAGCGACGTTTGATGGATGTGCATAAAGGGAAAAGTAAGTATAAATTTGGTCAAGTTTATCACCTTTAATATCCATTACTTTTACTAATTCTCTCCAACTCAAAAAGGACACTTGATTACCATTGAATTTAATTAAGTAATCCTTTTTTTTAATCATTGTTCGAATTTTTCCTTGATTTTTTTCATCCATACTTCGGAAAAGCGGATTTTGTTCAATTTCTTTTCGGATTGATTCCATTTGCTTTAATTCATCTTCCATCTTATCTTTATTTTCTTGAAGCGTAATTACTCCATCAAATCTGTTTCGATAAGAAAGTCCAGCGTGAACCCAAAGTAAATATTTAATTTGCTTTTCATCTTTGGTTTTTGGTTCGTGATAAATCAAATTGAACATACCTGTAGTTTCGTAGATGTTCCGAATTAATGAAGCAACAATAGTTGGGTCAATGATATTATTTAATGTTTTCCCTTTTTTAGATGTAAAATCAACTCCATTTAGTACATTCTTTAAGTGTAGTACTTTAGTCATCATCATTTGCAAAACCATTCTTGCGTCAGCATCTGCTTGTGAATCAACTTTGTCATAATTATGATTAACTACTGCCTCGAAGAAAAAGTTAGCATAAACATCCAATAATTCTTGACAAATAGGAATTGTATCACACCAAAAAAAGCGTTTACATTGTCGTCTTAATTCTTCAATTTCCATATTTTCGAAAAGTTGGTTTTAATTGTGGGCAACACAAATATATAGTTACCATGATAACTATATAAATACAAATAAATGAAATTTTAAAAACAACAAAGTAAGGTTTCCCCTTACTTCTAATATATATCTATATGAAAAACCATAAGAAACCAAAAATTAGGCTGTAGTACACATTTTAAGATTATTTAAAGGGATGGATTATTTTCCTTCAGCCTTCTTTACTTTGGATGTTTTAATACTATTAATTGCTTTTTTGGAGGTTGGTTTGTAGCTCTTTTTATTACTATTCTTTAGAGCTTCTTCCAAACAAAAATTGGGAAACCTATCTTTTATAATTTTAAAAACATCTTTGTTGGTCCTTTTTGGCACTTGTTTATTTGTTTGCGCTCTTGTATAGCAGCCCAAAAATAAACTTTTTTCTATAAAAACGGCTTAAACTAAAAAAAAATGTAAAAATCGATGAAAAACACAATTTTCACAACTTGCTTATTAAGTATTTGAATGAAAGTCTTTTATGTATTTTTGTGCGTTACGGGAAAAACCGTACTATTTAATAAAATGGTTTTTAGAGACGTAGTACCTTACTCAGGCTAAGGAAAATCCTTAGTTTCATAAATATCTATTGTTATATATTTACTGCTTTTTGTAGCCAAAAAATTAAAACATTTTAGCCCCTTTTATGAAAACTTCAATAAAACTCTCATTGCTATTTTTTGCTTTCCTATACACTTCTTGCTCTATAGAACCCATAAACGAAAATGAGTTGTTGGGTACTGAACCTGAAAATAGCATAAGTACAGGAACAGATGGTGATTCTGTTACAGACAACGGAGAAGAAAAGCAATCCACAGAACCAGGAGATTCAGTCAATACAGAAGGGTCTAGTGGAGAAGGAGAAATTGACAACGGAGAAGATAGAATCCAAACAGATCCAAAAGATAGTACAAATACTGGGGATACAACTCCACCGCCGCCGCCGCCGCCAACAGAAGATAGGGGACAAATAGACCCAGAAAAGGATTGCCCACCAAACGACAGGAATTGCAATGGCATACCAGACGATGAAGAAAGGCAAGTAACAGAACCAGGAGACGATGGTACAATCGATGAAACAGATCCAGACGACGATGGAGAAGGTAAACTCCATAGGTTCGATACAGGACATGAGGAAGTCGGAGATCCAGAAGACCAAGACAACGAAGACGAAATTGGAGGCCGATTTGCTACAGAACCAGGAGATGATGGGACAATCGATGAAGAAGACTATAGAGAGGATTAATAAAAAAAAACAGTTAACAAACAAGTGAATAAATAGGTTGTCTCCAAAGTAGTACAAGCAACATTAAAAAGTATATTTAGCCCACTAACTTTATATACTTTTTATCATGAAAAAATTACTTTATACAGGATTATTATTGGCAACTATAACATTAACAGCTTTTAGCTGTGAAGCTGAAGCATTAGAAGATGAACAACAAACAGAAGAATTTGCAACAGAACCAGGAGATAGTACAAGTTCTGGAACGCCAGACGATCCTGAGCCAGATAATGGTGAAGAATAAAAGTAATATTTTATATTTTTTACTTGCGGTAGTAGTAGCTACCGCTTTTTTTGCTCATGAATCAATAACACCAAAATCTGAATTACTAGTTTATAAAACTAAAGTTTGGGAGGAACATAAATCTAAAAGAACAAAAGCTTTAAATGAATTAAAGTCTTCTACAATTGGAAGCCCACTTTATAAAGCATACTTAATTGAAAAAAAAGCCACAGACATAGCGTTTAATGAATTGACTAAAGAGAGAGCAAATCAAAAATTTTTACATTTTAAAAGTTTTAGACAGTTTATGGGGGAGTTTGGATGGGCTTTTGGATTGTTGATTTATTCGTGTTTTAACTTAATTAAAACATTTATCCGTAAGATCAATACCTCTTTAGGGGAAACTATATTGCATTCTACAATCGCATTTATAGCAATTTTCTATGTTAGATGGGCTTTTCTTGGGGAATATTCTAATATTAGTTATGTAGTAATAAATCTAATATGTGCAGTTTCTTTAGTTTTTGCGACTTATTTATTTGTTAAAGCAAAAGAGAGGTATTTAGATGGCTTAAAGGAAAACATTAGAAACCTTATATCTTTTATTTTTAAAGTTACTCCTAGAAGTATGGAAGATGAAAAATGGGATGTTTTAGAAAAAGTTGCGGATAATGAGTAAAAAGAAAGAAATATTAGAAAAACTTAATAAAAAAGGTCTTATAAAAAGCGAGACCTATTATTCACAACTTGAAAAATTAAAACAAGAGGGGGAAATAAAAGATACCAAGATTGAAGCTTTATATAGTAACGTAGACCATAATCTTATCTCTTTTGCTTAGATTCTAAAAACTCTATAATAGCATCTTTTTTCAAATTTTTAACCCATTCATTAAAAAGAGGTTCGCTATTAATCATTTCATTATGATTTTTTACTACAAACAGGGAAACGTCTCTGGTATCTATTTTTACCCCATCCTTAATTAAAAATAGTTCTTTATTAATTTCCTTTTCATCAAGTAAGCTACCTTTTTCGATTCCAGTACTTTTAGAGTCGAACAATTTTTCTAATTCTTTTTTTTCTAATTCAGATAGAGACTTTCTATTTACGGCGATTCTTATGGTGGCCTGTTCCTTGTTTATGTGTGATCCAATTTGCCCCCAGGACATCTTGTTTACTGCCTTATATGATAAAAGTCTTTGATAAAAGTCCATATATGTTAATGAATGTTTATGTTAAAATGGAAAAAATATTCTATAAAATGTTCTATTTAGAACATTTTTTCTATATTTGTCACGACAACTTATCAAATGTAGTAAAAAGTGAGAAAATATTTGGTAAAAAACAAGCATAAAATGGATGCAGCTACAATAAACGAGAACCAAAAAAAACTAGTCGATTTAAAAGGCAAGTTCATTGCCTTGGGAGTAGTTAAAATGCCAGTAAAGGAGATAGAGGCCAATATGCCAGATATGCCTGCAAACGAGGTTTCTAATTGGTGCAAAACGGCAAAGGCAGTTTGGCACTTTCGTAGTACGGAATTCGAAACCTACCTGCCCATTTTCGAAAAAGTTTACGAGCAAATTAAAAAAAATAAGCAACCTCTTTTTAAAACAGCATAGGTGTCTCCTCAACTTCAAATAATAAAACTGTCCTTACCGCAGCTTTCTCAACAAGAGTTAGATGAGTTAAGGGAGTTATTGGGAGTTAAAAAGGAAAAACGGGTTTCCAAGAAAGATAGGTTTGCAAACAAATCTCTAAACATAGACTTAGGGTAAAACCAATAAAACAAACACACCATGAACACACCACAAATATCACCAGAAACGGCTTTCAATGGTTTTCCAAGGCTGGAAACAATACCAGAGAATTTACAACCCTTCTTCATAAAGCTCCGCAAAAGCAAAAATGTTGTAAATGCTACGTTAAACAACGACAACCCAAACTATCCCATTATAAACATTACCTACTCACCAACCAAAACCCTATTTGGCACGGCTGTAATCTTGAACATTCCCAATGACAATTTCCAACTGGTTCGCTTCAATCACCAAAATTACAAGCACACCCACATTACCTTAAAGAAAGTTAGTTAGAGAGACTCGAAGGCAAACAACAACAACAACAACCAACAACAATGACAGATACGAACATACAGACAGAACTAATAGAATATACGGACAATGCAGAGGGAGCCACGCATATTACCAATTGGTTAAACAACGAGGATGTCGTGGTGGTAAACATAAACAGTTATTACAATCGCATATCGGGAGTTTACAATCTTATAATAGCCTATTACAACTAGATGGATCTGCAACAATACACCCAGCAGCACAAACAGGTGGTTTGCAATATGAAAATTGCAAGCCACCAGCTGCTAACCTATCCTGTTATAAACAAGCAGGCCCTTAATGGCTCGATGTTAATGTACAAGGCCTTTGTACACAACTACAATACTTACAGGCTTCCAGAACTAAATGATGCAATAGAACAATACAATGCATTGGCAACGGCACAAAACAAGGCATTGAAGCCGGATAAAAACCAACTTAACCAAAACAAGACCAAATTCAAGCTATATGTTCTGGAACACTACGGCCGTGGTATGAAAACATTGGAGGAATACAACGAACAGGTCGAAGAGTTCAACAAGGACAATAGGCTCAAGGTCAAAAAAAGGAAATATAAAAAGGTTGCCTATGCCAGCGCACAAATATTCTACTGCATATTGGGCCACGCCAGTTACAAGCTTAAAATGCGAAATCTGGAACGATTGCAATACAGACAACCAACCGAATTGAACGCTATGGAGGGCTTTACTTTCCCAATAACTGCCCATTCATTAACGAGCCAAAAGATAACGATCAATGAGCTTGAAATCGACATCCCGAAGCTGGACGTTTGCAACAAGACCGTTAGAAACCATATGAAGCGCCTATTGGAGTGCGGTGTCATTGTAGATTATAAGTTTAGTGGCTATCAACTGGCTGCAAAAATCCGAATAAACCCAGAGATTTTGACCATTTTGGATGGGCATAAGCCCTACCAAAAACAGTCGCCCAATGGTGGTTTGGGGAAAGGTTTACCTATTAATAATAGTTCCTATAGAACTCTAGATAACAAAAAAGATAATAAGGCTACTGCTAAAGCAGATTGCCCAACGAATCTAGAATTTGAAGCTTTAAAGCAAGTTCGCGGAATCTTGTCGGGTAGCGCTTCAACTTCTGACCCAGACTCCAACAACACTCATTTTTATAGGAACAACACCCAGCAGGCTAAACAATCTGCCGAGCAATTGGAACAAAAAAGAAAAAAAGTTCCGCAAAAAAAAGAAAAAGAAGCAAGGCCAATGCTGGAAAGCATGGGGAAATTGATGGACCTTCGTTTTTACGATGCCGCCCAATTGTTGGCAAATGGGGACTTTGACCATTACAAACCCCACAGTATGGCTCACTTTGAGCGTGAAGCCTTGAACGGTAGCATAACCAAAAAGCAGTTTAGACACATTGCAATTTTGGATTTCGCCTTTACCACAGCACAATTGTGGAAGGACAAAACCGTCTTTGTCGGAGAATGGTACAATGCATTGAAGCAGTTTGAAAATCACTATTTCCTAAGCACCCACAACGGAGAAAACCATATCCCCCACAAAACCACGATTCTAAAGACATTGCGCGAATACCGCCACCGTGTAAAATGGGCCAAAAACTATTGCAATCGCAACCCAGAATTCAGGTTGTTGTTTCCCGTTGCCTATTTCGATGACATCCGGAAGCACAGCTTCGAAGGTGGTTTCGCATATACCAAAAAGCACTACAAAAAGAGCTTGGATGCAGCGAAGAGAAATGCCGAAAAGAAAAAGGATCGTGATAGAAACGCTAAGAAACGAGAGGTTTCCAACAAGATACGCGTGTATGCAAGGAAGTATTTGGCTGGTAAATGCTCCTTCGAACAACTTACGCAGTATGTAAATGGTTTGGAGCGCAAAAACCAACGAGACAAAGGCTATTACTCCAGAATGTTGTATCACACAATGGAGGTCGAAAGAGTAAAACACAACCTAACATAACAAATTATGGCAAGAATAAAATGCAAGCACGGCAACAGGTTCTTTTGCAAGGACTGTAGCAGGATAAAAATGGTGATATGTCTAAAGAACGAGGCAAAACCAATGCATAACAACCGCAATAGCGTAACCAGGTATTCCATTCTTACCCAAGACAGGAAACCAGAAAGCGTAATCATAGACAAAATGTCCAAGAGACTTTTAACAAGTAATCAAGGTGTGCAGGGGGAATGTTTCGAAGGCCAATACAACAAAGTAATTGTTTGGGATAACATTAACAACACACAATTGGGAACCTTTTAAAAATATATTATATGAGCGTAAAAGAAATAGAATTGAGTCGGATTGAAAAAGGAGATATCGACGTCTTGAAGCAAGCCATACAATCCTATTACGAAGGTTTGTTGACACAAGAAAACCAAAGCGAGGAGATAAAGATGCACCAAAGCATATTGCAAAATTTGTTCAGTAAATTCTTTGATGCATCCAACAAGACCTACAAACAAGTCAAATTCAGTTTCAAACTGATGTGGCACGAAGCAACCCTTATAAACAAAGCACTTGGACATTACAACAAAAGCATTGCGGACGATTACAAGAAGAATGTAGCACTGGGTTTAATATTGGTTTTGGATCCTCAAACGGTTTAAAATTCAAAAAAACCTTTCAAAATACCCAAAACAAAAACAAGTATTAAATGACAACACGACAACTAAAAAGACTAAGACTTGAAAGGTTAAAGTTACAAACGACAAAAAGGCTAAAAGTTAAATTTGACAGAGAGCAAAGAGAAAATCGTAATAATTTAAAACAGTAGATAAAAAAAGACTGCTGTTTAAGGAGAGCAGTCTTTCATTATAAGTTGTGTGCAAGGGGTTGCTGTCAACTAACCAATAAACAAATAACGATTTGATTTACACACATTTACAATATTAACTTAAAATTTTATTATGAATTAAACAATTAAAAATCAATTATTTAGATTAAATGTAAGATTTAACAGATAAAAGATTAAGGCTTGAACGGAGAATACAATCTAAAAAGAGAAGATCCGAATGAAATATAAAAACAATTAAAACAGTAGATAATGGAAACACAAATAGCATATCAAACCTTTTTAAAAGAAGGTGTAGAAGAATTATTGAAAGCTGAAAAATCAATAGTGAAAGATGGGTTTGTAAAAATCACTCTTGATGAAGAATATACTTGTAGCGATAATGATTTAGCTTATTATAAAATTGAATATAAGTACCCATTACATCTTATTCATTTAGGAGTTGACTTACATCGAGCTAATTTAAAGTTAAGTAAGGAGTTAAGAACTAAATGGTATATATATTAAATCTGTAGTTAAATAAAAAAAAGACTGCTTTTATAGGGAGCAAGCAGTCTTAAATTGGGATTCAAAAGCTGTGTGTAAGATGAGTTTTTATCAACTAACCAATAAAACAAATGAAAAAACTAACACTAAAAGATTAACACTCTGTTTTACACACATTTACAATGTCTAATTTAAGTTTTTGTTGAGATTTTATGCGAAAATCAGATTTATTCATTCTATAAAATAGATGAAATGATTGATTTAATCGATAAATGGTTGTTTTCTGTTATAGCAGATCCCAAATAAGACTATAAAAAATAATTATACAAGTATGGATATAAAGTTGACTATAAGCCGAAAATGGTTTGATATGATCCTTTCAGGAGAAAAACCAGAGGAATATCGAGAAGTGAAAAAATATTGGGATGAAAGGTTGTCCAAATGTTTTTCTTCTACGATTAGGGGTGAAACATATTATCCTATTGTTGAAAACATACATTTCTTCAATGGTCCATATTTAAGTGAGAGATTACCCAACTTTAAAGTGAAATTTGAAGGAGCGGAAATTAGAGAAGGTAACCCTAAGTGGGGAGCTGTAAAAGGAACTAAATATTACGTTTTGAAGCTTGGAGAAGTGGATCGCATATCAATTAAATTGTAGATAAGAAAAGACTGATTCATTTTCAGAACCAGTCTTTTCTTAAAAAATCTGAGAGATGAAATCCCCTACAATTTCATCTAAAGCAAAATAACAATTAAAAAAGGAAGTACAAGTAAGGATTTTACTTGTTTCTCATAAGGAAAAATTAAACAGTAGAATTATGAAATATCCAGCACCAAAATTATTTAAACCAACACCAGAGGAACTGAAAGCAGCTGCCGAAAGGTTATCTATTCATTTATCGAAAGACAAATGTTTAGTGGTGGCCAACGGCGTAAAAATTAGAGGTAAAAAAGAAAAAACACCCTACTGATTTTCAGGTGTTTTAAAAAGTTAATTAATCCATTGAAATTCCTTTCTCTCATTCGGAATTATCTGAAATATTTGGTAATATAAAATAGAGATTAAAGAATTAAAAATAAAGTAGCTAGATAACTTGTATTATTAGCTAGACAGCAAAAAAAACAAAATAAACAGTAGTTATGCCAATAGGATTATGGGGGTGTTATTGTCACCCATTTAAAACACATGATGAAGCAACAAAAGCTGCAAAGCAAAAATTTGAAATTGGTGACCATATAAAACACAGATGTTACCAGGGCGACAAAGGTGTTGTTTATTCAAAAGAATCTAAAGGGTATTACACCGTAAAATGTGGAGATTTTGCAAAAGACATAAAATTAATGCATGCTCAAAATATGGTAAAACTATCAAATCAAAAACTTTTAAACCTGTAAATAAAACAATATGAAAAAAAATAAAAAATCAAGCTTTAGACTATTTACAAATAAGTATACGAAGGAAAGAATTGAGGAATTAGAAACCGAAATCTTGACTCTTAAAAATGAACTTAAAAAGGAAAAGTTTAAAGTCGAAAACTATGAAACATTAAAAAAGTTTAAGACTGGCACGCATATTAACGCAGATATTATTGTTTCGGATATAGAAGTTGCTACAAATTTAAATGAAGTACTCATTGATATAGGAAGAAATATTTTTGGTTTTTTCTTTAACAGAAAAACGGACTCTTTAAATGCAGAATCTACTTTGAAAAAGGTAAAATATTACTTAAAATTTAATTGTATTGACCTAAAATCTAACAATAAAGTAAGTTTCAATTTAGAAGAAATCGAAAAATTGAAAAACATTTAAACCTGTAATATTTCAAGTATGGACGTAAAGTTAACTATAAGTAGAAAATGGTTTGATATGATTCTATCTGGAGAAAAAACAGAGGAATATCGAGAAATAAAAAAATATTATGATGAGAGATTGTCTAAATGTTTTCCAACTGAATTTATGGGAGAAACTTATCATCCTATAGTTGAAAACATACATTTTTTTAATGGTCCATATTTAAGCACCGATTTACCAAACTTCAAAATAAAATTTGAAGGAGCAGAAAAAAGAGAAGGCAATCCAAAGTGGGGAGCTGTTAAGGGAGTTGAATATTATGTTTTGAAACTTGGAGAAGTAGATAGCATATCAATAAAATTGTAGTTAAAAAAAGACTGCTGTTTAGGGAGAGCAGTCTTTTAATATATGTTGTGTGCAAAAATGAGTTACTATCAATTACTAACCAATAAAATAGAATTAACACTAAAAAATTAAATTAATACTCTGTATCACACACATTTACATCTTTAATTTAAATTTTTATTGTGACTTAAACAAGAAAAAATCACTTATTAAGATTAAGTGTAAGATTTAGCCGACAAAAAAATAAAGATGAAACGGATAATGCAATCTAAAAGAGAGAATCCGAATGAAATTAAAAAACAGTAGTTAAAGAAAAAAGCACCTTACTGTGCTTCGGGTGCTTTTTGTACTGGTGTTTCTTGCGTTGAAGAAAGCGAAATTTATTCTCTTGGTTTTATATACGCATCAAGGTTGATTTTGGATTTAAAATAAAAAAACAATTAAAACAGTAAATAAAAGGCCACTACTATGAGGGAGCAGCCTTTTAAAATATCAACCAAGTTACCTAGAAGAATGTGTTTTAAGCCTTAATAATATTTTTAAAAACACGAGGAAGAACTTGGATTAATTTTGGATTAATTAATTACTTCAAAAGTAAATTATACGTGATCATTTTTAGATTGATTTAAGTTAACAAAAAGCATACATGAATATAATTACGGTCTATTTTAAAACTACAATTGAATATGTATCTATATGGAATTACTGTAGTTAAAAAAGCACTCATCGCATATTATGTCTATGGCTAGAGTGCTTTTTTTTTCCAATTTTTAGATAACTAAGATAATAAATAACAATCAATAAAAGAGAGCAGTTGGCAAGTAGTTGGTTCGATTCCAACATGGGAATGGTTCTGTAATAGACGGCAGTCGCTTGGAGGTTCGAATCCTCCTGCTCTCACTCAATCAAAACAACCAACAATTACAAAACAGGAAGAATAGAACAATCAAAACAACTGAAATCCCATGCAAAAACAACCAACAACAACAACAACAACGCCAACAACGCGAAGCAACGCCAACAAGAAAATACCATTCACACCAACGCGAAAGGAATTGCATGACTTGTATAAAGGAATAAGTAACAAGCAATTAAATAAAATCTACGCGCAAATAAGAAAAAATCACAAGCTTAAATTTGGGCAACCCAATTGCTTGACAAGCTACCAGTTTCAAAAGTTCATGGAAGAATTGGGGCTGCCAGATGGTTTCAAAAAAACCGACTTCCCATTTTTGGATCATGTCGAAGAAAGAAAAATTGTTTGACAACGCATTGTTTTAGAGGTGACTTTTGCTGAATACTTACTCGCTTCTACTCCAATTAGCCTCCATTGTGAGTCTCTTCTACTCCAAAGTGCCTACACAATGATCCACTGAAAAGCCATTTTTGCACAAATTGCAGCTTAAAGTTTAAAATACGACTCTTTGCCTGCAACCAACCAACAACAACCAACAACGCACCAACGCCTTGCCAACGCCAACGCGTTGGCTGCGTTGTTTTCTTCCTCCAAATGCACAAAGACCTATTTGGGAAAGGGAGACACCTTTTTCGGCATAGACCAGATAAGGGAATGGATCTTGTCCAACCACGACGAGATAGATAGAGGCAAGGCCATTGCCCTGTTTCAAGGCACCACGCTCCAAGAAACCATAGCGAACATTCACTTTGCACTGCACACCCATTTCAAATACGATGCCGATGGCTACGAGCAACAATTGCGCGCACCAAACTGCGCGTGGGCGCAACGAAACACGGGTTTGGATTGCAAGAGCTTCACCGTCTTGGCATCCGTGTTCTTGCTAAAACTTGGCATCAAGCACCATTTGAGAAAGATAAAGCAGCCTTTCGGTAGACCTGACGAGTATTCACACATATACGTCGTCGTAGCCCAAAACCAAGAGACAGCCGACTTGAAGGACGGCTATTATACGTTGGACGGCACATTGAAAAGCAACATCGAGCCAATATTCACAACACATCACGATATTTTTATGGAAAAACTACCTTACTACGGACTAAAAGGTGTGCAGTCAAATGTATCTCCCATTCAAAACCCAATTACAGAGACGGCAATACAAGGTTTTTTGAACTACTTGAAATTCTTGGCTGCTTGTGGCGTTTCACAACGTCAATTGGACAAGATAGGTGACGCCTTGAACTCCTATTTGGCAAAAGGAACAAACCCCGTATTGCACATCACGGCCAAAGGCATAAGCATAGGAGATCTTTACGTGCCATACTTGGATGCCAACGGTGCATTGCGGTTTTCAGGCTTCAAAAACGCCATAGATGTCGCCAATGCCTTGAACGGAACGGGACGTTTAAATGGTCCTGTCATAGATCCTGACCCTGATACTAGTCCAAATCCTGACTCAGATGAAATTGCAGGTTTTTTGGACGTATTGAAGAACCTCTTTTCCAGTGGCTTCTTCGGCAATACCTTTGGAAACATCTTCTCCAACGGCATGGAATTCAGTTGTTGGAACAGCACCTTCACCCCAGCACAAACCACACAGCAGGTAAACCAAGTACACATTCCCTTCGTACAAACGCTCTTCAACAACATACGGAATGCGAACAACGAAGTGAAGCTGAAAAAGGCATTGGACGTCTTCGACAAGACCATAGCCAATCACAACAAGTTCTTTTGGGATGAGAGGGTCGGAAACAATTGGGAGAAATGCAGCCGTTTGGCATTGGACGTCTACACGGAATATTACAGAGGGATATACCCGAAGATACCAACCCTGATAAGCTCATTGTCCGGCAAGTTCAACATCACATCCACGACGGCAACGGCAAAGACGGTGATACCATCGGTCTACGACAAGCAAACGGGGCCAGCAGGACACACTTACACCTACAGGATCTACACCGTCAAGATCAAAGACGGCGTGATACCCGATACCACGAATGACGAAATACCGGACGTGACGATACCGGACACCACCAACAACGATCAACAACAAGACAACAACGACGACAACAGCAACGGCAACGATGATCGTGACATTCAAAAAGCAGGTTTTGGAAACGTCCTTTTTGGTGGATTGCTAGTTGGAACGGCCTTGCTCTATGGAGCAAAAGCCTTGAAGGAAAAAAAGAACCCGAAACAAAAAAAGAATGAATAACATCGCTTCAGCTTCAAAATTACCCTATTACACGGCCGACAACAGTTCATACAGTTGGTTTGGCAGAGCATGGAGAAATGCTGCACATGCAATAGCCAATCACATTGTCGATGTGGTGGCCGCTGTTGGTGGAGGGCCGGTAGGATATCTTCTGGCTCAACTCATCGAAGCAGGCGTGAATGTCATAATTTCTGGAAGACCAGATGTGTCCATCGATCCTTTGGAAAGCAACGTGTTGACACGTCCAGAGCAAAACCAATTGAACCTATACAGTCGTTACGTATTGCTTCCAACGATCATCGACATCGTCAAAAAGGTAGACGATTCAATCGTGGTCACCATACAAAACAGAGGAGATACAAGCGCCATCGTATCGAATATAAATACGGCATTTCAAAAAGTCGCCACGTTGAGATATTACGGTTACTTGGTAGATACCAATGGTGTTTCCGGGAAGTCAAAAAACTATACGAGCCAATTGTCGGCATTGATCGTAAAAATGTGCGATTACACGGAAAAGGCAATCATCATATATGCTGAAGAAAACTTGGTTGACCATAGACTTGTCGATCAAGAAACAAACGTTTCGTCCACAAAGAACATCGGTAACATAGCAACCGATTTCAGTGGCGACCCTGCCATCATCCTTGTCAAAACCTATGTCTCGAAAGATACGGTATTGAATGATACGCAATCCACTGTTACCGACATAAACACCAATCCCAACGACCCGACACCAGCAACCACCAGCACCCCGAATGGAGAGACCACGAAAAGGTCAGGCATTTCGAAGACTGCCGTCGTAGTCGTTGGCATTTTGGGCATTGCCTATTTGATGAAACCAAAAGAAGGGAAAAATAACAAAAAATAAATTTCAATCACTAATTCAATTATAAACATGAAGTTACAAACACCCAACAAAAAATCCGCAACCCAAGCTTTAGTAATGGGTGCGAGTACAGGAATTGGAGTTGCACTAGGTAGAGGATCCAACGAATTCTACCCAGCTTCGAAACAAACGAGCGGAATAGCGAAAATCGCCACTTCCTTTGCCATGATGGCCTTGCTTGCTTCGGTAAAGGGCGACGATCACCTTTCAGCTGCCATAAAAGGTGGTACAGCCGGCATTGCCGGGGAAAAGTTGATAGGCGGCATTTCCGACTTGCTGGTCGACCAAAAGGTCATCGAGACGACTGCAAACGACAACGATGCCAAAAAATTCCTTTTGCGCGCATTGGACGTCAAGGATTGCGGTTGCTCATCCACGAACTCCACCACCAACACGAAGCGCCTGATCCTGCCCAGCTTGAACTATGCCCAGGAGTTCAGCCCAATTCAAATGCAAGAGGACATGCAAGGTGTGTTCACCGCAAGTCAGTTCGTTTAAAATCAATAGTCAACCACAAGACAAAATCCTTTAAAAACACCAACAATGGAAAGAAGTTTAAATCAAGAAAAGAAAATAGCTGCCATCAGAATCGCAGAATTCGCCAACCAGGACAGAGCCTTTGCCGAGCAATTGGGAATTAGACCCAACATGCCCGTTCGTCTTCATCCCGTAACGCACTATGTGACGGCCAAGGTGACAGGAACGACGATCAAGTTCGTGGAAAGCTCCAAAAACAACACCGTTGGCGTGCAAACGTTCAACAGCGACAAATTGGACGCCAACAAACCCCTGGTACTTTGCGGTATCGCTGCCGTTTACGCAAAGGAGGCAACGGCAGACAACAAGACCGTTGCAACGGCAAGCTACGACAAGACGGCACCAGCTGAACTGGTAAACGGGGAAATCGTGTTAAGCCAAGAGAATCGTGGGGATTTGGTGGACATGCTCCTTAGTCAGGCATTCAACCAAAACACGACGACACACAACTTGGAAAGAGAATTCGAAGTGGCGGACATGCCAATAATCAAAGACAAGTCCTCTTTCAAGTTGGAGGCTGAAATCCCTGCCGCATTGGCATCCGGTTCAGATCACTTCGTGCGTGTGGAGCTAAGAGGCTACACCATCCAAGCATAGTCCATTCAACCTAATTAAAACAAATCAAAGCCTACCTTTTCGTAGGTAGGCTTTTTTCAATCCCAATTCACAAATGAAAACAACAAGTCTAAAAGTAGTCTTGGCCACTGGAGAAACAAAGCACTCGGTCGATGTGACCAACAACTATGGCCACATCAAAGGCGCTTTCGTAACCATAGCCGACGAAGCCAATTTGCCCAACGACATCGTAAAGGCAGCATTGACGGATGTGAACTCACGCCCTTTCGTGGAATTGGACGTGAGGGAATGGAAACGACGCACAGGCGGTTCCTTTTATTCCAGCATGATACCATTGGCACTTAACCACGCCAATTTGAAATTTCAACTCAACACATCCACGGCACCGACAAGCGATGTCGTATTGGATGTCGTCCTGGTACACGAAAACGATGACCTATGCGCAAGTCTAGAGTATTAGTAGACCATATCTACAACAACACCAATCGCATCATCGAAAACGTGTTGCAGGCAACCATTTCCAACAATGGCACCAACGACGTCAAAGTCTTCGGTACGACCTTGAAACAAGGCGACCCTCCATTCAGGATCGATTCCAGCAATACGACATTCGATTTGGAATTGAAGGAAATCGAATTCGAAGGCAACGCCAAGGCAACGGAAAACAACGTTGTCGTTGCCTATCAAATCCTACAAATAGAACAATGCTAGAATTATGAGCAAAGCCGTTTTAAAGAACATAATGCACCAAGTGAAATCCAACCCAAAAATGGGCATTGCGGTAAAGAACAACCGCGATGGCCAATGGTTGCACAAAATGACCACCTTGGATCAAATGCGACAAAACGGATTTGAAGGCGTGGAGTGTTTTTTAAACAGGATCTACGATGTTGGCCATGGAGACGTGACCATCTATCTGAAGCGTTCCAATGGCAGCAGCTCCACATATGTAAAAGACCAGGAAGTACGATTGAAAAACCCAAACGATGGCAATTCTGAAGGTACAACCGCATTGCCAACCGAAGTGGGTAGTACGCAATCGTCTACCATCAACCAACAACAACCAAACCCCATGATGCCACAGCAATCACAATTCGGGCTTTTGGGAGGTATGAACATGCAAGCAATGGACATATACTCCAAGGCCAAGGCCTACGACGAGCTAAAACCCAAGTTCGACCTCTTGGAAACCGAAAACAAAGCCACCATTGAACGCATTCAGGATTTGAAGCTTGAAAAGATGATGCTGGAGCGAGACATAAAGGACAACAAGGAGCCCAAGAAGCCCATAGTGTCGGACGAGGTCGCCACTATGATAATGAACGTTGCCCCGGCACTTTTGGACAAATTGCCGTCCAAGGGATTGAATGCCCCAGCGCCACAACCAAACGAAACGTTTTCAAATTCAAAGAACAACCTCTTGAACATCGTGAGGAACGATGCCTTCACGGACGACTATTGCAACCTGTTTTCAAACGTGATCGATCATCTAATCGCAAACCCAAATACCGTAGTAGAACTAATCAACTATTCAAAACCCAACACCAATGCCACAAGCACAAATTAACATACAAGCCGACAACCAATTCGACCTGAACGACAAGATCGAGGCTCTAAACAAGATAAGCCAACTCGATGCAAGCCTATTGAAGGACTTGGGTAGCGCAATCGACGACCCGAAGAAAGCCAGCAAGAAACTGGCCTCCAAGATGAAAATCCTAAAAAACTTCTTCTAACCCATGAGCAAAGGTCTAAACAATCCAGCTTTGGCCTTGACGGCTGCCGAATTCGCAAAGAGCGAAACGGGAAAGAATACCATAAAGGCAACCACGGATGCCTTCAAGATCCTCTTGATCGTTGGTGGCTCCATATTCGTAGGAAGTTTGGCATACAAGCGATACAAGAAATGGCGTTCGGAAAAATATGCCAATGACAATGCCGGAAACCCCAACCTGATAGCCGCGGCCATCATATTCAAATCGTTCAAGAGATTCGAGTTCCCCGGTCCCTTGGGTTTCCTGTTGGGAAGCTTCGACTATTCGACGGATGAGGATGCCCTGAACGACATCGCCATAAAGGTCACGGACGTAAAGGCGGTCTCGGATGCCTATCGCATCCTATTCGATCGCAATTTGTTCTTCGACACCCAAAAGGGCTTGGACACCGAGGAGCTGAAGACGTTCTGGAACAAGATCAATGCTCCAAGCACCAACACCGACAACACGACCAACTATCCCCTAGGCACAAAACTCTATTGCGCCAGTAAGAGTGCGATACTGGTCAACCAAGCCGAAAAGGACGAGGGTGGACATTGGAAAGGCACCAACATGCGCTATGGCCAATTCAACCATGGGGATTTGGTAGGCGAAGTAATCGCCTATGGCAAGGTCAACGAACCGGGCAATCCCTTGAACGGACAAATTTACTACATAGTCAAAAAAGTGTTCAACCCTTGGTTTCCAGACGAAGGAGAATGCATAACGAATTGCTTCACTGGAGTCGTAGTACAATCACAAGTCCAACCAAAAATCTAAAAAACAACATCATGAACAGAATAAGCACTCAAAACCAAACGTCAATAGTGCCAAGGATAGAATCGGTGGTCAAAGACACCGAATTCAGCATACTTGAAAATGTACACGTGTATTTCAAGAACAACCCAAGATTTGGGGCAACGACCAACAACGAAGGATTCTTTTCCATACCGATGACAAACCCAAAAGAGGATGTCTTGGTCTTTTCCCATCAGGGAATGACAACGGAAATCCCCGTAAGGAGCATTACCAAGGTCACCATATTGGACACGACCGTCGGTTTGGATGAAGTGGTATTGAACAGCAAAGAGAAGAAACATTCGTGCATTTGGTGGTTCGTGGGTGGATTGCTGGCAGGTGGTACTTTGACATGGGCCTTGAAGGGAGGCAAGAAAACCGTAAAAGCACGTTTGTAATGGCAAATTTCACAGTCTTTTCGAATTTGGTCTTGCGCCTCGAAGGGGGATATCAAAACCACCCAAGCGACAAAGGCAATTACAACAGCTTGGGGCAATTGGTAGGTACCAACTTGGGCATCAGCGCTCCAGTCTATGAAAACTGGATCAACAGGCCACCTAGTGCCATGGACATGAAAGCCATTGACAAGGCAACGGCAAACGCCATCTACAAGGTGCTTTATTGGGACAAGGTCAAAGGCGATGCCATGAAGACGCAGGAATTGGCCAACCTCATTGCAGATCATGCAGTCAATGCCGGAACTGGTAGCGCAGGCAAGATCGTACAGCGCGTCCTAAACACGCATTTCGGTTCCAGATTGGCAGTCGATGGAGTCATAGGCAATCTAACCATCTCGGATGTCAATGCCGTGAACCAGTCCAAACTGTTCGATGCCATATTGGCTGCTCGCGAGCGTTTTTACAAATCGCTGAATCAACCCGCCTTTCTGCAAGGTTGGTTGCATAGGTTGAGACCCTTTTATGAGGATGCCATGCAATTGGCACAAAGATATGCCAAGCCCGTGGGTTTTTCTCTATTAGTTGTAAGCACCATCGGTTTCGGTACTTTTTTTTTTAATTAGAAAAATTAAGAATGATAGGACAAGAACAAACGCCAAGCGCGAACAATAGCAATGGATTGAAAGGTATGACCATAGAGAATGAAATATTCAATTGGTTCCCCTTGGCTTCCAACGATACGAATCAAGCACAACTTGGAGACGTGGCCAATGGCAGGATAGGAAACACATACTATCAATTGAGCTATGCCATTGGCGACCAATCCCAACTATCCAGCTGGACAATTCTAAATCAAGAACAACTTTACTAAACCAATGAAAAAAACCTTCTTATTAATAGCAATGTTGGCAAGTGCCGTGGCGTTTGGGCAATTCCCAAAGCAATTCAACTACGGCATCAAGATTCCCAACTTGACGGAGAACATAAATGCCACTCGAATTCCCGTAATGAATGACGATGGGGGAATTTTAAATTTTGTCTTGGCTGAAAACCTAGTGTCAAACAATTTGGAAATATCCGTTCTCGATGAGAATGGAATTGAAAAATTCACAATACAAAATGAAATCAAGTTGAAAGGTTTCGAATTTGATTTCGCAGACAAAAGCATCAAAGCCCCTGCAATTGTTCCCAATACCATTTTCATAGACACGATAAATGGAAATGACGGCACTGGACAAATAGAGAATCGAAGCAAACCCTTTAAAACAGATTCGGCGGCCTATGCCTCCTTGCCTGTGGACGACGGGTCTTTGTGGACTTTGTTCTTCATCGATACGGGAAACATAACAAGAACGTTCCATTCCGAGTTCCCAAACAGGAAAATTGGCATAAGATGCCTAAGCGAAGGTGATTTTGACTTTTCAAACATTGTTGGTTCCACATTGCCCACCCATTTGGACATCTATGCTCCAGATGTCGATTTGATATTCAACAATCCCTCTCCTGGGCAATTCGGAGCCACCAACTTCAACATCGTCGTCAACGACATCGTGGCCAATACCACGGCTTCAAACTTTGAAGGGTTCTTTGTCGGTTCAACGGGGAATTCCGAACCTGCCAACTTGTTGAAATGCAAAAACATCACCATTTCCAAAAGTGCCTTCGTGGGCTTCAATGGTACGCTCATCGTCACTGAAACGATGAACATGGACATCAATGGCATCTTGATAGGAAATGGTGGCGATCGCTTCAATTTGGATGTCAACAAGCTCAACAAGGTGACAACGGGAAACGTCAGCCTCTTTTCTGCCAATGGAATCGATGGCAATTTGAAGGTCAAAGAAGTTACAGGAAGCAACTTGGGAACCATATACCTTCAAGACAACTATGCCAGGACCATGGTGTATGACTTCTCTGGATTCAAGAACACTTCGGGAGTTGCCTTTACCTTGTTCAATGGCGTCGATTTGTTTGCAGATGTCACCGTCAAAGGCATAACGGATGAAAACACCTTGATAGATGTCGGGGCCAATGAGTCGGTGGACTTGAAATTTGAGAATTTCAAAGGAAGGTTGAGCAATCCCATAGATGCCGATGCCATGAACTTCAAGGCATTCAATTCCACGTTTTTCGTAGATGGCCCCTTGTTCAACTCCACGACTGCACCAAGCGTGACTTTTGATGGCGTGAATGCCATCATACAAGATTCTCCAGGTTATGTCTTCGAAAACCTGACGGCTCCCACTAATTTCACGATCAATGGGTCTTTGAAGACAAATGCGCGTTCCTATGGGGTAAATGCCAATCCCTTGAACACAACCAGCACATTCAAGGAGAAATCTGGCGAGATCATCATCAGGGATAGGATAGACGTTGTAAACAAGGTATTGGATCCCAACATCACCTATGTGATAGATGGCACGATAACACTTTTTGCCGGCGAGTACATATATGTGCCAGCAAGTGGAAACCTTACATTGAACGGCTACGGCTTGGAAGCCTCCACGATCGTCAAGAATGTTTCTGGAGAAAGCATCTTCAAAAGTCCCTTGGGCGGTTCTGGAGGCTTGCAAATAAATGCCTTGAAACTCAAATGTGGAGATTGCGACGTTTTCACCCTGACGGATGCAACGGGCTCAAATGCCGTGGAACTCACAAAGGTCAACATTGAGGATAGTGGCAGCATAGGCACTCTTGATGGTTACAGACAAGGCTTGTGGATAAACATCGGGTTGTTCAACATAGAGAACGGTTTGACCTTGGAAAACAACTGGTTGGGAGGCTTCAAGATGGAAACCACCATAGTTAGGAAACTAAGTGGATCAACTGGTACGCTCTTCAAGAAGGGATCCAGTTTCACGATGGGATCCCGTTTCTACAGCGATGCCAACATAGACCTTCCCTCTGGTTGGAAGCTAACGGACTTTGAAGCCTCCAATTTCACCAAGGACAATTTGTTTCAGCTTCAAAATACCATCGTTACACGAAATGGCAATGTCGATGTCGAGGATTCCAACTATTTGGGGACATTGGATCATACCAGTCCCAAATCCCTATTCAAGAACAATGTCGGGTTGAAAAACACCTACGTAGGTGGAGACTGGGAATTGACCACGACGGCAACAACTACGGTATCGGCAATTGGTGAGTTCTACAAGGTTTCAGGCACGACCACTTATGACGATCTGCAGCACTTTGCAAGCGGTGGGGACAATGCGTTTGTCTATGACAATGGCAATACCGATTTTTTCAATGTAAATGGCCATTTGATAGTTGGGGCTGCACCAAATAGTTTCATCGTTTTGAGACTTCGCGTTCATCGATTCTCCACCAACACCTATGAAGACATAAGGGAATTTGGACGCAACATTGACAATTCGGTTGATGGTACCTTCATGGGCTACTTCAATTTCTCTGCAAAGGTAAAACTCAATCATCAAGATCGCATCGAGGTTTGGGGCGCAAACGGCACGGACACCAGCGATTTCACATTGAGAGAAAACAGCTATCTAACAATCTCCAAAAGAATATGAAAATGAAAAAAATACTTTTTACCCTTGCATTGTTTTGCTCCCTTTATGCAACAGGTCAAAATGCCACGAGCATAATAACCAACAAGGATGTCGATTACACCGTCGATAGCCAACCATGTCGATTGATGCGAACCATCGTAAGGGTCGAGGAAAACCCAACGAAGAAATACAGGAAGTACGTCATCCTGAATGAGCGTGTGAAGTTTGTGACGCTAACCGAAGTTTGCTTTGACGAAAATGGAGACGAGCAAACCTGTGAGTTGACCAAGCTCGTCGCAATAGACAAAAAAGACCAGGAAGTCGTTAGAATCTATCAATACGATGAGATAGACCACCTGTATTCGATCATACTCGACCTCATACCAGAGAACATCTCTTCCTATACACGTCGTCAAGACCTTGAAAAGCAATTGGCGTTGTTGGTAATCACACAACAAGACACGCCATACAACACCAATGCACAGGATTGGGTCGTCTATGGACAGACTGCCAAATTCAAAAGAAAACGAATCGCCAACAAATCAAAACAAAGAAAATGAAAAAGGAAATCATTGCCAACCGACTACGCTGGTTCTTGAAGACCACATTGATATTCATCGCATTCATAATAATCATAATGCCATTCGTTCCAGCATTTCTAGAATACTTTTTCGATCATCCCGAAAAGGAATTTGCCGCCAAGGAAGTGACCATCATCTGCCTTGGGGTACTCATCTTTACCGGAGGCATCTTTTCCAATACCATCCTAGATGCGATCAAGGCTCGTTTCAAATCCAAAATATAAAGCCCATGATACTGAAATTCGAATTGTTGATCGTTGGCTTTCTCGTCATTGGAGCTGGAAGCATCTTAGGTGGGTTGGCCTCCTTCTTTGCCATTCTCTACTATTTGTCAATGACCAAGATAAACGTCATAGACATAAAGCACGATGGTAGCTGGAGAGTCTATTTGAAGTCCATGCTAAAGAAACTAATCCCCGCATGCAAGAAATGAAAACAACATACCACATGTCATTGCTTTTGCTTTTCCTGCTCTGTTTGGGCTGTGGCTCCAAAAAAAGGATCTTGTCGACAAAAAGCAGGGTGATAAAGGACAGCATCTCCACACAGACAAGATACAAGTACAGGGACACGACCATCTATGTCGTTGGGGACACCAACACGATCAAAGTCCCCATCATCAAGATTGGCCAACAACCAATATACCAACAAAGCGGTTTCACGACCCTATCACTGCAACGGCAAGGCAACGCCATCGTTGCCCAATGCCATTTGGACAGCTTGGCAATCGAATTGCAGCTAAGGGACAAGGAGATACGAATGCAACGCTGGTACATGGAAAGACAGGAACAAACCATAACGATACCCAAGAAATACGTTCCCAAACTCATAAAATGGCTCGCTTTCTTGGGTGGAGCCTTCTTGATTGCGCTATTGCTAATCTTTGGCATTAAAATCCTAAAGCGATGAAAAACATCCTATTGGCTTCCTTGGTTGGTGTAATCGGCATCGGGTTCATACTAAAAAGCAAGGCGAAAAACATAATTGACGATTACAATGCAGCCATGAGGAGGCTAACCTTTCGCATTGATGACATAGCCAATGTCAAATATGGTGCTGGTGCATTGAAGGCAAGCATAAAGCTTGAAGTAAACAACCCAACGACGACGAATTTGGTAGCGGAAACGGGAGGCCTGGTCACGCTTTCCAAATTGGACTTTTACACCAATTCGGGAGATTTCATAGGGACGGCTAGACCAAACATCACCGCTTTCGACTTTCCAGCCAACAGCACGACCACGACACAATTCATCCCCGTTGAAATGCCCATGGGCATTTCCCTGTTTTCCACAGTTATGAACTTGCTGAAAGATCCCAAGAAAATAATCGTCAAGCCCACGATAGTCATCCTGGACAAAACCCATACATTTTAGATCATGCTACAATCCGTACAAAAATACAACGCGCTCAATGGCGTAGTTTCCCGTTTGCAAATACAAGAGTTGAAATCGGTCTTGGAAAATGACCAACAAACATTTGCGTCCAAAAAACTGGAAACGCTTTTAAACAGAAATCCAGAGGTTGAAAATTTCGAAATAGAGATTGTAAACCCGATAAGGGAAGCAAGCAAAGGTCTAAATGGAGGTCAGTCGTCAAAAAAGCGGCCATCAAAGCGCATACCTACCAAAAAGGAAGCCAAGCACAAAAAAAATGTTACAAAGGAGAAAGTAAAGCTTACTCCAAAAATCAAAGCCAAAAGAAAAACGCCCATCAAGGCCAAACCAAAGGCGAAATCTATCAAGCCGGTAAAAAGGAAAAAGCGCAGTGTTCCCAAACCAATCATAAAATGCAATGATAGGACAAGGGCAACAAAAACGGATGCTAACGGAGTGGAAAGATTGTTTGCCGTTCTCGATGGCACAAGAACAAAACCAGTAAAAAGAACTCCTCCGAAAAAGAATGTTGGCTTGAAAGGCATTGAAAATTCATTGTTGCAACGCAAGCAACAACAGGGCCAACAACGCCAATTCTTCGAGTTGTTGCCAAAGCACAAGGATTTGGAAATCCTCCTGGGGAAAGTTGAGATACAAAAGAAGGAAAGTGCAGTAATGACCCTTAGCGCACCACAAGGAAGCGGTAAGACCACGGCAGTCTTCCAGATGATGAACGCATTCGCCGAGAGTGGGTACAACACGCTGTTCGCCTCTCTGGAGGAACACCCGGACAGCTATTTGTTCGAGAAGAAGGCCGACCAGTATTTGACCGAAGAGGCTCAAAGCCGAATCTCTGCACCACACTATTCAAGCAACAACGTGAAAACGTTGTTGAAGGACATTGAAAATGCAGACGTCATCTTCATAGACAGCATGAAGAAGCTTTGGCAGTACATCAAAGGTTTCGATCTTGACAATGATCTTAGAAAGGCCTACGACGGTAAGTTGTTCGTAATCATATTCCAGCTTACAAGCACTGGAAAGATGCGTGGGGGTAGCGATGCGCAATTTGATGGGGACATCATAAGTTTCATAGAAAAGCACGATGACTTCAGCGAAAATTACATCTACCACGACAAAAACAGATATGCCGTCGTCCCGATTCACGAGACGAAGTTTAACATAGTCAGCCAATCTCTAGTAGGCAACGAGGCAACGGAACCAACAGGGTTGAAATTTGATGTTGTCTAGGCATTTGATTGTGTTTTGAAGCAACGTGTTTGTATATGAAGTGAAGCAAGCTGCTTGTTCTTCGTTAAAATGACGAAAGAGGCCTTTTATAAAGCTCTATTCTTCCAGATAAGATTGTTGAAAATGAGACCTCAATCTATACGGATAGAATGAAAACCTTGTTAGAGAAGCTTATATAAAGTTTGTTTTTTGCTAATTAAGGGCTTGTGCAACGGCTACCATTGTTAGGCACTGGGCTTATTCACACAATATTTTCCTCAAATTTTCTATTAAAGGAGATGGATTGGCTGATTCTTGAGCGTAGATAATTGATTTTACTTGATCAGATAGGACTTTAACGATATTCTCCTTTCTTATAAATTCAGAGAAATCTTCGGTAATAAATGTAGAAGAATATGTAAGTACTAAACTAATTATTGGTGTAATCTCAGCTATCAAATCATTAATACTTTTGTTATCGGACTTACAGTAATTTGGTGTAAAACCAATTTGACCTAAATCGACATTTTTACCTAATATTACATCCAAAGTTTTTCCGAAAACAGAGATAAAGAAATACTTAAATCTGAGGTTACGCAATAATACAAGTTGTTTAAGTTCTAATTCAATAATGGAATTATCTGATTGTTTCCTTTTAAGTTCATTTCTACGCTCATCCATCGCTCTAGCAATTGTATAGGTGAAAAGCAAATGTTTGGCTTTTTTATCCTCAAATGCAGTTCTATACATCTTATCACTTTCAAAAACTCCGTTTTTACCACCGTTAGCTTCTTGATAATGGCCTTCTAAAGCAATTGCAGGTTGTGCCACAACTTCAATGCCCAAGTGAGAATTATTATCAAAACCTCTTTTTAATGAATAATTGTGGCCATAAGTTGCAAATTCCTCTTGTATTCTTTTTTGTTGTGGATCATTACTGAATTTATCCCAAGTTGTAATTTTATTTTGGGTGTTATTGTATTTTACTATTTCATCTATTGTTTTATGATCTGAACATTCTATTACTCTTGCAAGCACTTTTACATTAGATAAATCAATTGAGCCATCCAGTGAGCCAATTGAACCTGTTGTTTGAGCCCCATTAATTATCGAAATTCCATCAATCACTACTTTGGATTTTTCTTTTTTAACCTTTGTTGTCAAAATAGTTATTCCGTTGTTGAACACCCAAAAATTTTGTGGTTGCTTTTCTGCTGTATTTTTTATTCCTGAATTTATTTTTTTACGTCTGTTAACTCCTAAAAATCCACGATAATTGGCAGAGAATAATTCATCTCCGTGTTTAAGAAAAAGGTCTCTAAGCCAATACCCTGGTATTGACATAATACTTGCCGTCCAATTTGGACCTTTTTCTTGATACTCTATAACAGTAGGACATTCGATGGTATCTTGTATAATTATTGAGGATTCTTGAACTAAGAATAATCTTTCGGTGTTCTCTAAACCTAACTCCTTGTAAATTACAGCAATTTCAAATTCAGCTGGTAAGGATGAATTCAAGTGTTTAGCAGCTGTATCTAATTCTCTGCTAACATTCACTGATTCAGGAAGGTTATGAACATACAACAATTCTATTTGATCAATTTCATTTTCGGCAATTGCCTCTCGACAATCTTCTATTATTGCCTTCAAATTATCTGGAACTTGTGAGGTATCTCCAGATATAAGCCAAGCTGATGCTGTATTTAAATCAGACGCTTTATTTGCTGGTGCACTATCCACATTTTTACTTGTATAATAACCTTGAGCAAAAACAATTTTTCTCAAGTCTCTATCAAGTTTTATAAAATCTATTTTTTTATCACCTCCACCATCAGTAATTCCCTCAGAGCCGAGAGTTAAGGCTGATGGATTATCTAAATATAATGCCATTACCCAAGCTAAATGAGCATTTCCTTTTCCAAATTCGGTAATTAAGTCAGATTGTTTGTCAAATGAAGTAATATGATTCATAAATTCTTATAAAGTTATTTTATGTAAATATATAAATGTTAAAATTGAAATAGATGTTTTAATGAAAAATCGGTGTTTTTTGCCTTGTGCCTAACGTTAAATATATGGCAAGTTGGGCGGAAAATAAGCGATTACTTTCGGTTTAGCCACAAGCCAAATCTTTTGTATTTTGTTTTAATTTTTCTCTTTTAATACCAAATCAAAAGATTTGGCGACTTTGCAAATAGACACAGACCTTTCGGTTAAACACTAATTGCCCTATTTGCTATATATAGTGTTATGCACTTTTTCCTTATACAGTTCAATAAGCGTATCGAACATTTCTTGTGAACTCTTTAGATTATCTAAACAGACGAAATTCCATTTGTTTGATTCGTCAGTTTTAATATATTCTTTAAAATAATCAATATTTTTTTTCTGTTCAAGTATTTCAATATCTTGGGTATCCATTCCCTGATAAGGATTAGTTTTAAGTCTATTTAAATCAGGTTTGGGCAATTCTGATTCGTCAAGAAATAGCCTTATTTTTAAGTCACATAATGTGTCAGCATTTTTGTTTATTTTTATTGAAAATTGCCTAGCAGATTTATGATTTTCAGAATAATCAAAATCAGGAGTTACTTTACATATTTTACTATGTTTTTTTACATTCAATTCCCCATTTGTTTTTTGTGATAAATCACATTCGTCTTTTTCAAAAAAGGTTTTAAATTCATTGATTACACTTAATACTTCAGAGGTTTTATTTTCCGCCATTTTCGAATTAAATTCTGTCCGATAATATTCGATTTCCTTCTCAAGGGTTTCCAATGTTTCTTTTTTACTCATCTTTTTTTGATTGTGCATAACATAAATATATAGTTACCATGGTAACTATATATTTCTTATATGTTTGAGTTTAAATTATTTTCTATTATGTATTTATTATATGCCATAGCATTGTAAGCAAACATATAAAATGTAGGGAAGTAACGTTTACTGAAAACCTTATTAACCCAACTTGGTTTTTTGTTTTACCAAAAATAGTGTTTTTTTTAACTAGACGAAATACGTATTACTACGTATTTTTATGCTAAACACAAGTCGTTAAGAGAACGGTTACAAAAACACTAGGGGTTGATACAAAAATATTTTTAATGATTTTACAACTTTGCAACCGCAAAAAACACTGATAAACAGGGTGGCTTTTTGCTTGGGGTGGGGATTAAATCAAAATTTACCTTATATTTACGCCTATATATCTGCCAATAAAAACGTCTTTTTTGAGTTAATAAGCATCTTGTAACTAACTGATAATCAGTAAAATTTTATTGAGGTGTTAGTTTGTGGTACCGAGGGTCGCCGGTTCGAATCCGGTCTTCCACCCAAAAGCAAGAGCTTCTCTGAAAAGAGAAGCTTTTTTTGTTTATATGACTTTTGCTGCTTTTTGGCAATGTTGGATCAAGAACAATTTTGGTATTGACTTGAGTGATGCCTTTCTCGTTATTCGTTTAGCTTGTATTTCGAAATATGTCCGGATACATCTCCTCCAAGGTAAAGATAGCCATTGTGTTCTTCAACGGAGGTGGCCTCTGCAACAAACTTTCCAGTCGTATCGTAATATGTTTTTATAATTTCTCCATTGCTACTCAAATGCATTATCATTCCATATGCTACTGCCTTGGGTTGCAACACGGATGGAAGTCCGTAAACAATTTTTTTCATTAGGGGATTTGGGTGTATTTCATCCAATGACTTATCTCTTTTAGTAGAAAAACCAAGCCAAAAACTACCATCCAACCGTCTAGAAATTCCGTTTGGAAAGCCTGGCAAATTATCTAAAAACACATCTTTGGTTCCTTTTTTAGCGCCTTTGAGCCAATATCTAATTATTCTATATTTTGCTAAATTGACCATTAGGACAAAGTCGTCATTTTGAGATACAGCAACTCCGTTGCCAAAATAAGTTCCATCTATGAGCGTTTTTACTTGTTCGGTTTTTGGGTTGTAACTGTAAAGCCCTCCATCTGGTTTTGCTTCCATTAACAATTTCCAAACGTGTCTATTGCTAAAAGACACTTTGGACGATGTATTTGTAAAATATATCATGCCATCTTTGGCTATGTCTACATCATTGGGAATTAGGAACTTGTTTCCGTTTTTATCTTCACTGGCCAATGTTTTTATTTCACCATTTTGGTCAATGCTTATCAAACCTCTTTCCAGGTCACAAGCAATGAGATTCTGGTTGCTGTCAAAATGCAATCCTGTAACCCAAGATTCTGAATTGCAAAACACGGAAATTTTCCCAGAAGGATCAATTTTTAAAACTTTGCCATTTGTGAAGTCTGTTTCAGAAATGTGCACTCCACAATATAAGTTTCCTCGATTGTCTACTGCAATGTCCTCTGGGCCGAACCAACCGTCCAAATCTACCCGTTGGCTCGTACTTAACAATTGATTTTCCGCGAGGACTCCTTCTAGTTTTGGCATTGGTGGTGGTGCCCAAGCTACTGGGTCAAGTGACCAAGAATTGTACGAGACACTACTAATTAATATTATGAATATTGCTAGTATCAAGGCAATTGAAATTCTTATTTTCTTTGAAATTGTCATTGTGTTTATTTTTTTGATTTATAAAACACAAAGGAACGACCGTCTTAATATTTATATCTTGACATTTGTTATGAAATGGCAATTTCTTTTCTAACTCGACTTAGCGACTCGGAAGCTATACCAAGAAAACTGGCAATTTGGTATTGAGGAACTCTGCGGACAATTTTTTTATCGTAATTTTCCAAAAAATCCAAATACCTTTTTTTAGCCGATTTTGTTTGCATCGTTAAAGTTCTTTCCAAGGCACAAAGATGATTTCTCTCGGCTAAGATCCTTCCAAACTTTTCAAATTTTGAAGATTCTTCATATAGTCGAATCAAATCGTGAGAAGATATCTCATAAACAATGCTATCTTCAATCACTTCTAACATTTCCGAAGAAGATGTTTGGTTTATAAAACTATTGAAAACGGTTATAAATTGATTGTCACAAGCGAAATAAGTAGTAACTTCCTTCCCGTCTAAATTCTTGTATGTTCTAAGTAGCCCACTTTCAATGAAGTACAAGGTGTCTGTTGCTTTGCCTTCCTTTATCAATATGGTTTTTGCTTTATGCTCTTGTCTCTTTAATAGATTGGAGAATTTTTGCCATTCACTTTCTGTCAATCCTATTAATTCTTCTAATATCTTACTTAGTTCGTTCATTTTTTTAATTCTGACTAACGGTTTTCATTATGAAACGTAGAGGCAAAAAGATACTACATTTTTGATTAAGTAAAGAGTTGAATTTTTATGTTTTTGGCAATGTCATCGTAATGGTTTCTTGTACTTGAACCTCCAAGCACTATCAACATGTAAAAACTGAGTTGTCTAGTATGGTTACCTTCAAATGTTAGCTTTAGTTTTTTAATTCAATTAATGTTTTGATGTCTTCCTCTATCATTTTGTGCATTATGGCTGGTTTCTCATACATTTGATGTTGTCCGTTTTCTATGTTTCCCAATCTTATATATTTTGTAACAGAACCTTTATTCATGACTCTAACATAGGAACAACTGTCAAGCCATTTAATGTGATTGAGTTCGTCTTCAAAACCAACAATTTTAATTAGTTCATAGTCTTTGTTGTTTTCCGAATATCTAATAATGGTGTCAATCCCATTTAGGAAAGTGCCATACTTTATTTTATTGCAATCCATTGGAATAGAAATAAACTCAATCTTGTTTTTTTCTAATAGGGATTTTGGTTCGTTTCTATGATGGTCAGTGAAGAAAACTTGATTGAAAATTAGAAATATTGGCATTCCTATGCTAAATAGAATATGGGCAATGTATAACCCGAGTACGCTAATTTCAAAACGCTCTCTTCTATTAATTGCTGCATAAACAATTAAATGCATAAATAAGGTTCCTGCTATTATTGCTGTCCAAGTCCGAATTGAATCTTTGGAGATGAAATCTGCATTATGCCCTAACAAGATGAATAGGTAAAATGAAAACCCAAATAGAATTGGGCGGATTATTGATTTTAGGATTTTTTTCATTCAAATCATACTTTTATGTAAATCTATTTCAGAATAAGACACTCGTGTCGTCACTCGTCACAGACGAGCTGCTTGATATAATGAGATCTCAATCTATTGCTTAGCATAATGGAAACCTTGTTGGCATTTCGTTTTAATTAGGATACCCCATCAAATAAATTTTTTCGGATTTTCCTTTAATAATTCCTTTTTCCCAAGCGTAATTGTTTTCTTTCAAACCTTTTAATAAGACATCTAAATCTTCCATCCGATAAATTCTTCCACTAGTGATTACAGCATCCCAAGCAAAACAGATGGGAATAATTGGAATTAAATAGGTAAAGATAATTTGCTTTATTGTTAAAGGTTTCACCAATGGAGTAATGAACAAACATAAAATTGCACTTAAAGGGATAAATAGCCACCATAAAATTATTGGGAATTTTTTATGGATTTCCATAATGCATATTGGTTGTCGCTTTTTCTGAGCCTCAACCAAAATTTTTCTTGCCAATTCTGGTTTCATATGGTGGAAACTCCCAACCATAGTTAAAATTCCTCGAATATCAGTATCAAGGTTTGTCGCATTTAAAGGTGTTGTTCTATATTGAATACGATTATTTTTTTGATTTATTCTTTCCGCATCAGCTAAGTTCGGGTATAAATCTGTTAAAAGAAGTTTAACGTTTTTGATTTTATGGGTATTGTTTAGGTGAGAAACAGTGTCAATCATTGCACCTCCACTTCCCGAGCATAAATCTACTATTGTGCTAGTATTTGTTTGTTTAATGAGTTTTACAAGTAATTTAGCCATGTCCTCGCTTGTATTGAACTTTTTATGCATTACCATAATTAGCCGAGTCATACAAATCCTAATCCAGTTAGGAAACCATTTTAAGTCTTCAAATTCAAATAAATGTATTCTTTTCATTGTTGCTAGTTTGTAGCCTTTTGCGAAGCCTTTTCCTTCCAGACAAGGCTATTAAAAATGAAACCTCAAACTATGGCAATAGAATGAAAACCTTGTTGGATAGGCTTATATGGAGCTCATTTTTTACTAATCGTTGATTACCATTGTTAGAGATTTTTATATTCTTTTACTGTTTCTTTTTCCTTTGGAGAATAATCTAAATTTCCATCTAATCTTATTCTAAATTCACTCAACAGATTTAGGTATTCGTTTTTCTCAAAAATCAGGTTTTTAATTCCAGAAAACCATTCTACACTTTTTCCAATGTCTTCTGGTTTTTCAGCATCAGAATCTTCAAGTCCAAATTTATTCCAATAAACATATTTCCCATCAGTTTCAACTTCGACCATAATCAAGGTGCACCATAAATCGATGTCCTCTGAGCACATTAGTATTGGAAATATTGATTTCTCTCCGATTTTTGGAATCGCCCTATCCCAAACTACTTTCCTTTCTTCATTACTACCTAACCAATTAAGTAATGTTGGTACAATTCCTTTTTTTATGTCCGGACGATTTTCCATAATAATATCTTCCAAGGGTTTTCCATCTATTTCTATCACATAGAAGTTGTTACCACTAAAAGTGTTCAAATATGTCTTAGTCGATATCTTATTAATCATTTTCTGTGAATTGGCTAAACTGCGTTTTAATGTATTTTAGCTTTTGTTGTAGTGCGTTTTGCATATTCAGTTATCGAAACTCGAGCAATACAGCTCATTAACTCATATTTTGCGTGTAAATCGTATAAATCTTCAATGTTCATAATAGCCGCTTTTTTTTGTGCACTGTAGCTGGGCATATTTAATGTCTTTTCAAAAAATCTATTTCTATTTGAATTTTTATGCTCTTGATGAGGGGTTGATATTCCTTTATGAATAAATTTTGACCTATAAGAATAAGTCTTTTTAATAATATCTTTTAATTCTTCGTCAGTTAGTGAATGAGGAGTCAATTCAGGTTGGCGACTTACTTCGTGCGGGTATTTTTGTCTATAGTCAAGTCCATCTCTTAATAAATCGTCATCAATAGTTGCTTCCCAAGTTTCTTCTGGAGTACATTCAAATATAAACTTAATAAACCTAGAAGATAATTGAGAGTCTTTTTCTACTTGGGAAAATGTAGCCCATAATTCTTGGTATTTATTCGCTAAACTACTAATTATTGGATCTCCACTTTCTCTTAATTTCAACCATTGTTTATGTTCCTTTGGTTTTGTAGGGCTTATAGCCATAGAGTAAAATGTAGCTGTACTTTCAATTGAAGCTATTAACAAACTAAAGGACAGGTCAAAATCATTCTTTTTATTTTGAAGAGATAACTGGAACAATCTCATTATTTGAAAAAAAGAATAAAAAGATAGTTTTGAGTTTGAATTATCAGTTTTAGAGAACTTGTTTATTACTTCATATACTTCTTTGAAATTGTTTATCCATTGAGATATTACAGAATGATGTACTCTTGACTCTGTACCGTTATTTCCTAAAGAAAGTATAGGAAATGACATTCCAATATGTTTTAATTCTTCTAGGCTAGCCTTTTTTTCCAAATGCTTTTCATATGAGTATTCGGTTCCTGAATATACAGGTCGTTCAAAAGCAAAAGAACAAATCGAACTTAATGCTAACGTATATAAAGATGAGTTCAGGAAATTCACATACTCGGGTAATCTTACGGTTGATATGTATGACCAAGACATTTGCTGACCTAAAGTATCTTTTAAGTCAAAATATATTTTTTCAGATTTAAAAATTGTAATATCTCCACATACTATATCTTCGGATAGATTGAAGTCTAGCACCAAATATCCAAATAATCTTTTGTCGGCAGTTGTCTCATATAGTTTAACTAATGATGGGGTGTTTTCGACTTGTTCTTTAGAAAATGCAATGATTGCCTCTTTAAAAAGAATGTGATTTTGATTAAGATATCTGATATGATTGTTATTCATCGATTTTTATGCATACACTACAACAATGTTATGATAGCAATTGCTATTATATTCCATATATGTTTACGTTATTGTTCTTTACATAGTATTTAAAGCAAACGTATAAAATGTTGGGAAGTTACGTTTACTGAAAACCATAAAATGTCTTTGTTTTATGGTTCTTTCAAAAGTAACAAATGTTTTGCTAATAGAAAATACGTAGAGCTACGTATATTTTCATCTGTTTATATTTATTGTTTTTTATCGGTCATCCATAATTCATATAATCATTCCGATGTGTATCTGACTTTTTAGTTATGAATGTTTCATCCCATGCATTTGGCATCAATGTTTCTTTTTAGTGACCCTGCAACTCTTTCTTTCGAGGATTTACTTTATGTTTCATTTATGCCTTCATAGTTAAATACACAGTCTATGAAAATGTTACCCAAAAGAAGAGAGTGTTTTCAATTAGAGACAATTCAAGTCTCATTTTTTGCAAATGACAATGATTGGCTTTGGGGTGATGTCGAAGTATTAATAACAACCAAACAATTATGGGCGATGGGTGTAAATCCAATCTTCCGCCCAAAGGAAAAGCTTCTCTTAAAAAGAGAAGCTTTTTTGTAATATTGAACTCGATATAATTGTACCTCGTTATTTGTTTACGATGATTTTTACAGTGGAGGATGTCTTTCCTTGATTGATCGACAAGATATAAATGCCGTTTTGAAAATTTCTTAGAGAAATATGCAAGTTTCCATTGGAAGGTTGCATTTTTTCCGATAGTATGACTTGTCCCAACATGTTGTACAATTCGATGTTGACTTCATCATTTAGAACTGACTGTATGTAAAGATCTCCCTTGGTCGGGTTTGGATAGATCGAAAATGGGGTAGTGGTTGGATCTTCCGTAGAAAGGGAGTTGGATATGGTTATTCCATAGTCTTCCACCTCTCCACTGTCCAATTCCCCACAAGCCATATCTCCGGCAGAAGAGGAATCTACATAATGCACTAGGGTTCTAATGGCTATCTTGTCATCCAAGTGAGCATCGTTGGGCACCGTAAAGGAAGCAGGTATCACATGATTTACGTTTGCTCCTCCAACGGTTGCTACATTTATGGTTTCGGTATGTACCAATTCCGATGGCTCAAAGGCAGAGTTGTAATTCCAATCTATCCACATGCGCAAACGAATGTCATCTGAATTTCCGCTGTTCCCCGTATTCAGCGTCACCGAAAAAGGAACGACTTCGTTCAATTCTGCAGTGGGGGAGTATGTGTCAAAGTAGCTCGTTGTACCGTCATACCCAGTGGTGTTGTCTATGTTGTCCAAAGTCACGTTGGTGATGTGGCCATAGGTGGCAAACGACTGTGTGACGTCGCACAATTGGTAGATGGCCTCTATGGTACCATTGTATGTATCCGTTCTGTTTTCAGAATCTTCCACCGTCAAACTGTAGTTGTAAACACCGGGGTTTTCATAGGAAATGGCAGGAGGTACTTGCCCTATGTGAGTGGAAGGGGTGCCACCTGGAAAACTCCAAACCCAACTAGTCAATGTATCGGAGCTTGAGGACGCGTCTTGAAAGTTAACGGTATCTGTTACCGGAAAGGAATTGCTGGAAGTCGTGGCATTTGCGACGATGCCCGGAGCACCAGCTGTTATGTTCAACCCGTAGTCAGCCGTGTTGCCACTGTCGTATTGACCGCAAGACGTTTCTCCACCAGTACCATCCAAGTAATGGCCAATTATTCTCAGTCCAACCTTGTTGCCTACAGAGGCGTTGTATGGAACCGTTATGTTGGAAGTAAAGGAATATTCCCCACCGGCATCGTAATCATCGAAAGTCACGTTTTCGCTAATGATCAATTCATCTTCGGAAAAAACACTGTCGTAATTCCAATCTACCCAGACTCTCACTCTGTTGGTATCGCCAGCTCCACCATTGCCTTTTTCGGTCGTGATGGTGATGGGGTATGTTTCACCGGTGCTCGCAGAGGTGAAGACGGTATCGAAGTAATCGTAGGAGTTGCTTAGTCCTGGAGAATGGTCAATGGTTTCAAAGTTTACATGGTTTACGTTGAAGTAGCTGCCAAAGTTTGGAGAGCTGTCGCAGTAATTCAATTCCGAGGTGATGTAATCCACTTTGGTTATCGTTTCATTCGTACCGTTGTTGGTAATTACATTCAACGTGACGTCGTAAGTCCCGGCGTCAGGGAAAAGAATGTTGGTTGGATTTTGGTCGGTAGATGTGTTTGGGACTCCATTTTCAAAGGTCCACAGCCATGAGGTGACGGAATCTCCTGAATCCGTAATGGTCAAGTCGAGGAAATTCACTGGTTCGGAAAAGTTGACGACGGTTCTGTTGGAACTGAATTCCATCTCGAAAGTGGCGTTTTCATCATAGATGAGCAAACCATAATCCTCGGTTTCGCCACTATCGATGTATGTACAAGGCGTATCTCCGTCCGTTCCTTGAACATAATGGGCCATTACCCTGAAAGAAGTGGTACCGAGATCCGTATCTACTGGAATGGTGATGTTGGATGCATGGGTGTAGTTTCCGTCAACATCGGCAGCCGAAGAATTGTAAGGGTGTGACATGACTAGCTCTGAATCTTCATAGATGAAGTTTTTGTTCCAATCGGCCCATACCTGTATGCGTTCATTTTCGGCAGCACCGCCATTGCCCTTGTTTGTCGTAATGCTAATGGGGTAGGTGTCACCCTGTCTGGCTGGAAATGCCAGACCCTGTGTATAGTTGGTTATTCCATCGTAACCGCTTGCATTGGCTGTTCCGTTGAAGTTTACTTCGGTAATGTGGGTATATACGGCATAACCGATGGTAACGTCGCAATATTCTGTGTAGACATCCAAGAAATCTATGCTCAATTGACTCAATCCCGAGTTGTATAGCTGTGCCACACCACCTGTGACCATAGGATCAAGGAAGGTGAAATTCAAATTGGTTATTGAATCTGCCAACTCATGAGCTGTAGCTGTACCATCCAGATGAATTTGGGCCGTAGTATTGCTGGTAAGAGTAATTCTCGAGGTCAATCCATTTGGCAAGTTGGCCACCGTATAGTCTGTATTCAACGCCAAGTCTCCTGAACTTGCACTGAATGTGCAGCCACTACAAGTCAAATCGATGGTGGATTCTATGATGCCATCGTTTTCATATCGCTCACCATAGGTGTTGGACGAAGCAATGATTCTTGTTCCCAAATCCGTGTCCAAACCGGTACAAGTCAAGTTGGCGGAAGTCCAAAGTGTGTTTCTTGCTGGTGAATTGTCCAAGGCATTGACCATTCTGGCTACCTGCCCTTGGGTAAACATCTTATAGCAATCGTAATCCATGAAGTTCTCGTTGTTTATCTCTTCATTCAAGCAGTTCTGAATTACGGAGCAATTGGCACCAGAGGAGTTGTTTGCCAATGATGGGGTATCTGCAACTCCATCTCCATCCGCTGGGTTGCTGCTGCATATGTTGTTTGCGAATGTATGTGGCAAGTCCAGCCAATGTCCAAATTCATGGGTTAGTACGGACCTGAAGTTTTCATCGGTATTGCTTCCTAGGTAGCTCCCATTGTAGGTTATTCTTGCAAGGTTGTTGTCGGACATGTAAGTATCCGGATACCAGGCAACGCCCGATTCATTGAATGCACCATTGCCATATAGGTCCCGAGTTATGTATATGTTGCAATACTTGTAATTGTCCCAAGCAACTTGAGGCACTTTTGGATTGCCATAATTACCCATTCCCGATGCTTCGTCATAGAATATGACTCCAGTCGTGGGATTGCCGTTGGGATCCAATTGAGCGAGTTTGAATGTGATGTCCAAAGGTTGTTTTATGGCATCGAAGGGAGCATCGATCCCGACATAATCGGCATTGAGACCTTTGAAATCTTCATTGGTCTTGTCTAGTGCATCCTGTATTATTGACAAGTTTACAGTTGTTCCGTTGTTGTATTCCGTTCCAAATACGTGAAATACGACGGGGATTACATAAGGAGGAGGCATACCGAAGTCTGTTGACTCAGAGGCTATGCTTTGCCTCAAAGCAATGGATTCATTCAATGAATTCGGATTCTCATCATACAGATTTTGCATCTGTTCGTCTGTACCACATTTGTTGCCTTCTGTCGTTTGGGCGTTCAATGAATTAATTGTAAAGAACGATAGACATATGATACCCAAATAAGTCATCAATGTCTTGATTAGGGATAAAGTAATGTTTTTTTTCATGAGGGAATTTTAAGTTAATTAACAATTATACTACCATATGTTTTTGTTGGTTTAACATCTAAGTAGTCTTTTTTATGTATGTGTTTGGTTTTCAAAGTATAAATAAAAAAAGACACGACCAAACCAGTCCCTACTAGTTTGATTTATGGGTTTTGGAGTATAAGTTGTTCTTAATCATAAAGTTATAATGTCTTGACATACGGAGCAAAAACAATGAAATGATAAGAAACTATTGAATATGGAATATATAATACAATGGGACGATAAATAAATAATTGTAAAAGAGTGGTGTAGGGAACAAAAAAGTGTTTTGGAATGTTTCTTTTTAGAGGTGAATAAAAACCACTTAATTTATGTTTCATTCAAAAACACTTTTTAAGACCATATGCTTCATTGTAATGGTATGAAGCTAAATTATAAACTGACATTGATGCAAATTTCCAACATAATGACAAGTATGACAATGGGGATAACCCCAATTTTGGATAAGGTAAAACACCTTTTGTTTAGATAATGCAAGATTAGATTGAAATTATGACAAGATTAGGTAAACACGAAATGTAGTAAAAAAGGAATTGTCTACACCAAGTAGAAGATGTCGAATACGAAATGGCATGGCCTGTTCAATTCAACAAGATGCAATGCAAACTATCAAACAAACAACGATGAAACATAACAAGATTGATTCCCATTTTTCTATGTTTCTAAGAAAAGATTTCTTTTTTGGTATTGTACTATTATTCATCGAAGCAAAATTAGATAACATTGGTGATGTATGCAATACGTAGTCCTACGTATATTTATTGGCATTTGGTGAGGTAAATCATTTTTAGTTGTTTACATTTGGAAATATGGTTGTAAAGATAATAGTGGGGCTAATTGCTGCTGTCGTATACGTAGTCTATGTTTATTTGAAAAACTCAAGAGAAGACTCGAACAATTCAGAAGAGTTGAAAGCCTTTTTCGATGAGGATGATGATTCCCTTGACTATGGGTAGGCAAGACTTATTGTTTGAAATTTGTCAAGAAGGGCAAGGACATTAAAAGAATTGGTTGTCAAAATCTTCGATGCCATCCCAAGGATCGCAATCATTGTCGTCGTCTTTGAAATGATTTGGATAAAAGGATTTGAGCACATTGATTAGGATGACAAAAATAATGACAAAAACCAGCAAAGCCAAATAACTCATTGTGTTGCAAATAAGGTTGTTAGTCGTTTTAATGAAGAGTGTTCAGTTCTAAGTATAAGTAAAAAATGTAGGAAAAATCTACACCTTAATCTATCTTTTTAATGTGTTGAAACCAGAATTACTCATATTTTATTTATAAAAATCAGTTGATTAAAAGAGATATGAGCCAACCCCTATAACCAAGTTTGGGATGTCCGCGAGCAGAATTGTTAATCAGCTGAAAGTTCAGCTGTTGCAAGAAAAAATACCCCTTTGTCCATGTCCCATTCTCAAATTGGCATCAATTTTGAACAGAGGGAAATAACAAGAACCATTTTAGTTAATTTTATCAACTAACGAAACGGGATAAGATATAATTGTAAAATAAATATAAATAATATACTTTTACGCCCGAAATGGCTTTACCCCTAATGTTGATTTAAACGGCATCTCTTTTATAGCCAGAGATTAAACTAAAAAAATAATAAGATATAATTGGGCACGAAATGTGTCATCAAAAATATTGACTAATAAATAACTATAATTAAATCATATTATGAAACGCATTTTGCCCCTACTACTATTATTTATTTGCCTGAGCGGATTTACTCAGACAATTGATTTAACGAAATATGATGATTTTTTGAAAAGGCATGTCTCGGCGAAAGGAGTTGTGAACTTTGACAAAGTCTTGAAAAACATAGAAGAGTTGAATAGCATTACACAAAATTTTTCTAAAATCTCTCCAAACAAAGGATGGAGCAAGAGTGAGTACAAGACTTTCTGGATTAACTTTTACAATGCCAACATCATAAAGCTATTGGCAGAAAACTACCCTATAAAAAGCATCAATTACATAGTAGATGCTTTTAAAATAGACGTTGTTGACTATGATGGAGGAAAAATATCTTTGGATTTCATTCAACATGAACTTTTAAGACCTTTGGGGGATCCCAGAGTTAACTTTGCACTTTATGCTACGACAATATCATCTCCAATGTTGAGTAGGACAGCATATAAGCCAGAAACTGTAGAGCAAGAGTTGGAAGCCGCAACCATTAACTTTATAAATGATCCGACAAAAAACAAGATAGATATGAATGCTAGCAAGATATCCAAGATATTTGAGTGGTATAAAGATGATTTTGGAAGCGAAGAGGCCATCAAGCATTTCATTAACAAGTATTCGGGAAGCGGGAAGGTTAACCAAACCACCAATTTGTTCTATATGGAGTATGATTGGAACTTACACCGCAAATAATTAAACAATCCCATCACATCCTTGCGTTTCACTGAGGTGTTCTCATATAAGAATGACAACTTTCAAGGAACTAAATGAAAATAGGATGCAAATGATATAGATAAACCTCGTTTTTACGAGGTTTATTGTTTTTTAGACCTCTCATTAAGTTGGGGCAACTCCACAATTTTATTGTTGAACTCTACATTGATTCATTAATAAAATCTTTGAATAAAAGCTTAATAGAGATCAAAGGAGGTTTATATACAGAATAATGACGGTTAGCAAAACAATGAACATCGTCGTTAAGATGAGGAGCAGCTCTTTTCGTTGTTGTTGTTTTGTTTTCTGCCTTATTTCATTCTTTAGCTTTTCAAGGTCTCTTTCAGGTATTTCCCTGAACATTCCTTCTTCTTTGCGATTGTTGTTAAAGATCGCATCTCGATTGTTAGATTTGAATTTTTGCCTTTTGGATGTTTTCATAGAACGGTTTTGTTTCATTCTATTGTTCATGTCCATAATATGTCCTGCTCCTCCTGTCATAATCAATATGTTTATAATATTTGACATCGTTTCATCAAAAATGTTACAAACCAATGCTTGATGAATAGCGATTAATTGAAAATGTCCAGTAAACTTTTTTTAGACCATTTTTTTTAAACTGTATACCTTTTGTATACTTGTTTTATTGTTTTTAATTAAATTAATGAGTGACATTTGGAGCCCCCTTTATAACCCAAATCACTATTATTTTATGAAACCTAAAGCTCCCATCTTTATTGTTTTTACCATGCTATTTGTAACTATGACGTCTTATGGTCAAGTAGGAATTGGTACGACGAATCCCCAGCAAGAATTGCACGTTGCTGGATCAAGTTCAACAATCCGAATCGACGGTTTGAATAGCACCAACAACCCAGTCAACACTGGTGTTAGAAATCAAGCTGTTTATGTCAATGCCAATGGAGATCTGATTCTACCAGCTACGCCAGCAGGAGCAGAGTTGTTGTTTAGTTTCAACGATTTTATAACTACTGGACAACACGTACAGACAGGGACAGGAGGAGAAGGAAATAGTATTCAAGTCTATCAAACAGCTCCTTTCATCCTGACACAAGATGCATTGATAATGGTCACTTATTCCGTAAGCCTTACTTTTAACAATCGTATTGGATCAGGAACCGTCACAGATGGAAAACCAAAAGTCGCACACAATTTTTTCTATGTGGGAGATGGAACAACTCCAAATTTTACGACAACATATGGATATTCAGGTCAAACCTATAGCAACAATGCTTCTTTTGGTTTCACCCCTACGGGATTTGCCTATAACCAGAGCACGGAATTCATTTTTCTTACGGCAGGAACCCACAGTCTTCATTTTTATGGTTATGTGTTTTCTGGAGATGGAACCAGTACCAGTGATTCATTTTCAAGTTATATGGGAGCATCCTCTACCGACTTGTTGAAAGTCGTAGCCCTTTATTGATTTTCTCAATTTGATAAATTGTTTTCGGCGATATCAGATTAGCCTCTTTAATGTAAAAGAGGTGTTTCTCTTGGATGCATGTCTTTTTATAGTCTAAGGGAAAATCTGTTTTTCATTAACGCTCGCTTGGGTTTTTTAAATTCTGTTCCTTGGAAGGGTCGGTAGTAAACGAGTATATAAATTGCCTACTGAATCCTTTGGGAAACTTCACATTGCCCAAGCCTGTACCTTCTGGCCAAGTATTGCCCATAGGGTAGTAAGTACCGAAGATCATATCTATGAATGGGAAATGGATGGCAAAGTTCTTGTCATAGGCCTTTGGGTCGTCGGAATGGTGCCAATGATGGTATTGCGGTGTCACGAACACATATTTGAGGAATCCAAAGTTGATGCGAGTATTGGAATGTGCAAGTACGGCTTGAAAGGAGACGATGACGATGTAGGTAAGAAATACCGAGCTACTGAATCCACATACATATATGGGAATGAAGGATACGGCCCTAACAACTATCAAGTCAAGAAAGTGGGTTCTGGAACCAGCCAACCAATCCAAATGCTTCGTAGAGTGATGCACGGCATGAAAACGCCACAAATAAGGAACTTTGTGGAAAAAGTAATGTGCCGTATACTGGAATAGGTCGGACACCAACAAGGCTACGAACAATTGTGGAATGAAAGGGATGGATTGTATGTTGTCGTGAAAGCTCTCCAAACCAATGCCCTTGAAGGCAAAGACGGCTGGCATTTGTATGATTACACCGGTAACCTGTATCAATAGATGGCTTATTATGAAATAAACCAAATCGGTATGCCACTCGCTATGAAATTTCGATTGGTTGAGACGTTTGGGCAAGAACAATTCGATGGGAATGAATACTATGGCGGAAACGAGGATGTCTATCAATAGCCAATCCAAACCAATGGTGACAGATTTATCTTGAATTCCGGAAGTTTCCGGTAACGCAGAGCCTATAAAAATGGTGGCAGCTATAATTACGGTGGATATGAAGCCATAACGCTTTCTCTTGCTTAGGATGAAACTGGTGAAAGCAAAAGCGAATGATAGAACCAGAACTCCCAAAATGGCCCATTTCACGATTTGAGGATCATAGATGTCCCTGAAATTCTTTGTTGTGAATACATCGGGGAAATAGGCACAGATAACAAACCCGAGAGAGATTATGGCAAGGAAAATGGAAAGGTAGCCACTTATTTTGCCTTCTCCGATCAATAAACGTTTTCTTTCTTCCATTATGGAATGGTATTTAAATTAATGGTTTTCGCTTCAATAAAAAATGCCGTTCAATTTTGATTCAAAAAAAGAACGCGGCATTCAATATAATGATAATTTATTTACTTGACGGCCATATCCAAGATGGGATTTTCACCATTGGTTGTTTCGCAAATTCAATCAAAAGGAAACTATGTGAAGCAAATTGACGACCCTCGAAAAATCATCATAAGAAAAGGAATCGCTATGTCTCGTATACTGAACACCTTATGGGGTATTGATAGGCGTATCTTCATGAACTTATAGGGAGTTAGCATTTTATTTCTTAAAAAAATATTATATTCATGATATTATTACTTCTTCTCCCTAAAAGAAATACTAATAAATTTATTCGCATTGCGGAAATTCAAAATGTTTGGACTTCAATGAAATCCAAGCTGATTTGTCGCACATAATTAAATGAATAAAAGATATGTATACAAACAAAATTAGGGTCAAAAACTTTGGATTGTCAAGAAAATCTACTCAAGATTTAAAAGGTCAACAAGAGCAGGAACTATCATTGTCGATTGAAGGAAACAATGGAAAAAGCATCGCTTTCTTCCTAATTTTCGATAAGCATTCAAAATCTTCATCTAACTCTGGATTTTTATACAAAGAAGAACTGCAACAACAATAGAATACCTACTACAACAAAAATCGTTACCCTTAACCAATTTAAAACCATAACCAATGAGATTAAGAAATCAAGTAAATGGTGTTTCATTACACGTAATAACAGGAACTCACATTTCCCTCCTTTGTTTGGATGTAGACCAAAACGCTAGAAAGGAATTGTTGGGTTTCCATTTCAAACGTAGAGACGTCTCATCCGGAGAAGTCCTAGACCTTAAGGGATTGAAAGAATTTGAAAAAAAAGGAAAGGAAAGCAATGCAAACTTAATCCAAGCATTTCTATGGGGGGATTACCAAGCGACTCCCAATACTAAATACGAATATTCTGCTACGCCAGTCTATGGAACACAAGATAACATGAGATATGGAGATGTCGTGACTGTTGCGATTTCTACAGAAGATCCAAATTCGGGGACCCATGGAGTGTTTTTCAATAGAGGATCCGTAGGGCAAGCCTACGCTAGGAAGTTTAACAACAAAAACCCTGATTTGGTACCCAACAACGAAGCCTACAAATGGTTGTCGAGAGGTTTGGAAGAGGCTATGCTAGCCTTCATAGCTCAAGCCAAAGGCGAAGACTTCGGATTGCGCGTTGCGGCATACGAGTTTGATTATGTTCCTGTCATTCAGGCTTTGTACGATGCTTCCTTGACTGGGGCAGATGTTAAAATCATATATGATAGATCAAATAGGGGGCCGTGGGAAAATACGGATAAAGCCATTGCAAATGTTCCTGGCATTGAAAAATTGATGATTCCTAGATCTTCAAACTCTTCAATCAAACATAACAAGTACATCGTTCTGCTTTACAAGGGTAAACCAATAGAGGTTTGGACTGGTTCTACCAATTTCACCAAAGGAGGCATTTTTGGACAGTCCAACGTGGGGCACATCGTTAGGGACATAGTCGTTGCCCAAGATTATTTTCAATATTGGACACGTTTGTCCGCAAATCCCACAATGAAGGAGATACGTCCCTTGAACCAAGAATATTCCCCGACGCCGGAAGGAGAGGTGAAAAAGGGAATTACTCCAATTTTTAGCCCAAGGCCAGATTTAGGCGCTTTGGAATGGTATGGAAAGCAAATAGAAGAAGCCAAGAAATCCATAGGATTTACAGCTGCTTTTGGTGTAAATCAGGATTTTGCCGATATCATGAGCGTGGATAATGACTCTTTTAGGTACATCTTGTTGGAGCATGAAGGAAATACCTTTGATGTATTCAAAGATACCCCAAACAATAAAATTGCATTGGGGGCCACATTGACTGAAGATGAAATAAAGGAAGAACATCTTACTGGGTGGGAAGCAGAACATCTAACAGGCTTGAACGAGCATGTAAAATACCTCCATACTAAGTATTTGTTCATAGATCCGCTAACCGATGATCCTACATTGATTACAGGGTCGGCAAACTTCTCTACGGCCTCTACCAAGAACAATGATGAGAACATGGTAATCATTCGAGGAGACAAAGGGGTGGTAGATGTGTATCTCACCGAGTTCTCACGCCTTTTCAATCATTTTGAGTTTAGGGATTACATGAAGAATCATGGCATAGAAGAAGACAATGTCGTGTTTAGTGATTTTTTGGCAACAGACGATTCTTGGACCGACGTGTATTTCAAAGCAGGAACATTGCATTTAAGGGAACGCGAATTATTCCGATAAGATAAAATCAACGATTACTAATTAAAACACTTTATTTATTATGATAGGAGGCTCTGTCTGTAATGAAAAACTTTCGGCAGGATTGATCTTTGCCGAAGGTCAACACCTTACGCACCAAAACAAAGAAGCGCTTTGGGACATATTTGAAGCCATTGGTAAGAATTGGTCCAATACAATTTACAATTCGAACAACCAAAGAAGCTCATGGTATGAAATGCTGAAGGCGAAAACTGAAAACGCACCCAATTATGCAGGTGAATATGTAAATGCAATTTATGTTTTGAATGAATTGTATGAAATGTACGGTAAGGAAGATGCTTTTAAAAAATTGTTCTTTGAAAGCGGCATCGACAATGATGCTCCACCTACCACTAGATTGGCACACTGTAAGATATACGTGGTCAATGAATTTATCCGAATGCAAATTACTGCTGGTGGATTTAAAAGCTGGGGAACAAAAAATGGAGGCGAACAAGCAAAGAACTATCACGGTTTCTTGGGAGGGACACGCTATAACCGTCTTTCCAGGGTACGTGCCTATGAACCAGATACCGATAACTTAAAAAATGACAACACATGAAAAAACAATTTGACTATGTAATTGTTGGAGGTGGAGTTGCCGCAGCCACAATTGCCAAAGGTTTGTTGGAACATAAAAATGATACTTCCATATTGATATTGGAAGCAGGTCCAGAAATTGTTGCGAAAGACAGGCGTTTTTGGTGGGATTACATTACACGTGGAGAACGACCTTATACGTTTACCTACGATCAAAAATGGGAAGCAGATTCGACGGGTAACATAGACTATCAGACGGATGGAGTACGTGTCAAGGCCTATGGAGGCTCTACGATGCATTGGGGAGCGTGGTGTTTGCGTTTCAGACCTGAAGACTTCAACCTATTCACCAATACGGGGGAAGGAGCAGATTGGCCGATCGATTACGAAGATTTGGAAAAATATTACAACGATGCCGAAGCTTATCTATCGGTTTGTGGGGACAACGATGCCAATTGGATTCCTAGGTCGAAACCATATTCGGTACCGCCTTTCCAATGGACGGCTGCCGATGGAGAAATGATCGAGGCTTGGGAACAATTGGATGTGGTCTATCAAGATGGTGACATGGATCCAGGCACGAAAAGCAAGATAAAATCAGGAAAGATGCCCATTGCACGCTACCGAAAATGCATGACTACGGGTACCTGCAAATACTGTCCCATCGGAGGACGTTTCAATGCGCAGTACGTATTGGATGATTTGAAGGGTGATGTAAGATTCGTCAATTTTGAAGTCCGTGTGAATTCTCCAGTTCACAAGGTGAATGCAGAAAGCAAAGCAAACATGGATTCCGTTACCTATACGGATAACTTGACAGGGGAAGAACATACCGTTTGTGGTGATACCGTGATATTGGCTTCGGGTGCATACAACGTTCCCAAGCTATTGAGGGCATCTAAAAGCAAACATTGGAAAGATGGCATTGGCAACGACAATGATTTGGTTGGACGTTTCGTGGTATCGCACTCCATGTTGAATGTGGTGGGCAAGGCAAAGTCAAATCCAAATGGATGGTTTCAAGAATACGATTTTCCAACTTTGATGTCCCATAGCTACAACACGAAAGAGCATCAAAAGAAAGGGAAGATATTCATGTTCAAAAACCGTACGACCCCCAATACCGATATTGCTAAATTGATGATAGAGGGAAAAACGAGGGAAGAAATCGACGAAATCGTCTATGGAGAAATGACGGTTAACATTCAAGCCTTTTTGGAAGAAAAAGGAAAATACAGTAACCGATTGGAGTCAAAGCCAGGGGTAGATCGTTTTGGATTGCCTCAAACGACCGTGCATTTTAGTAGAACAGATGAAGAAATGAAAAATGCCAACGATCGTTTGAAGCTATTGGAGCAAATCATCGAAAAGATGGGCTTGGAAGTAACATCTTCCCGTGTTGACAAACCAGGAGGACACCACACAACTGGGACTGCCCGCATGGGAACGAGTCCAGAAAACAGTGTGACCGACAAGTATATGAAAGTGCATGAAACCAATAACCTATATGTATGTTCCAATGCTGCCTTTCCTACTGGAAGTGCAGTAAATCCTACCCTTACGCTTACAGCAATGGCTTTTAGGCTGGTAGAGCATCTAATTGAAAAAAACTAATAAAAAAGAACTTGAAGAATGTCCACAAAAGCGATACAATTTAAAAATGCCTTTCAAGAAAAAGCATCAAAAATAGATAATGTACACGAATTAATTCAACATTCGAAATCGGTACAAGATGAAGACGACGATAAATTGCACGTACTAAAAGAGTTATTGAATAGTGCTGTAGTATTGGAGTTTGCGACCATCCCCATATACTTGCAAGCTATGTGGAGCATAAAAGACAACAATTGCGAGGTGGCAAAATCCATTCGCAACATATTTCAAGAAGAAATGTTGCATATGGCAATGGTTTGCAACATGATTGCCGGAATAGGAGGGGAACCCAAAATATACGACCCCGAAAACGGTTTGAAATTCCCTTCTGGGCTTCCTGGAGGTGTACATCCAGAGCTTTTCTTGTATTTGGAAGGATTAAACGATTGCTCTCTTCGAAATTTCATTGAAATAGAATTGCCTGAGGAAATCGCTGAAATCTATGATTATGAAACCAAAGAATTGGTAACTCTTGGTGGCCTTTGTGACAAAGAAGGGAACATTGGTGAAAAAAAACATGTTCAAAGTCATGAACACAATACCACCATTGGTGAATTGTACGATAGGATCAACGAGTTGTTCCAAGAGTTGCAACCAAAAATGAATGTAGAACGTCAATTGGCTGGTCCCTTGTCATGGTGGGTTATGTCTGATGCAGATAGTGTTTCCAAAGCCATCGACATGATTAAGGAACAAGGAGAGGGATCGGAAAACGTAACTCCTGCAAGTACAGGAATGGACAACCTTGCACACTTTTACCGTTTTTGGGAAGTATTCTATCAGAAAAAAATAGTTGAAGAAGGAGACAAGTATTACTTTAAAGATCCCATGCCTCGCCCAGAAATTTACAACATGGCAAGAATTCCTGAAGGAGGCTATCAAAAATCAGAAGTAGCTCCAGAGGTTTGGCATTTGATTTATGAATTTGACAAGGCCTATACCGACTTGGTGAAGTTGCTTCAAGATGCTTGGGCAATTGATGGAAGAGGACAAGCAGCTTTGGTAAATGCAATTGAAGTCATGTTTAAGCTTGAGCGCTACGCGCTCCCTCTCATAAAGACACCTATTCCAAATAGTGAAGAAGGATTGCACTACGGACCTTGTTTTAGAATGCTTTAATCAATTTGGACATGAAAATAGATACAAGGGATTACAAGGATTGGCGTGTGGTTGTCGTTTGCGAATTAAATGCACCTGCAGCAAAAGTATGGCATTTGGTTGGTGGTTTTTACAATATCGACCAATGGCATCCAGACATTGACATTTCTGAAGTGCCAGAGGAGCAAGTAGAGGAAAGAGACATCAGACGCAAACTGACATTCCCAAGACAAGAACCGACATATGAGGAACTTGTTTTCATGGATAACGAAAACATGCGTTATAAATACAAATGGCACAAAGGAGAATGGGGTGAGGTAATACAAAAATACCACTCTCAAATTCAGGTAGTGGAGTTGGAACTGGACAAACGTTGCTTGGTGCAATGGTCTTCATCTTTCTATTATTCTGAAGATGGCTTGACTCAGTTCTATAAAAACGGACTTGAGAATTTGGTAAAAATGTTTGGCGGAAAATTAATTAACAATTAAAAACTTATAAAAAAAATGGGAAGTTACGTAGAAATCAACGACACATTGCAATTAACGGAGGAACAAGGGTTTCCTGTTGATATTTTTGACTTGGAAAAGCACAGAAAAAATCCTGTGACTCTTAAAGACGTTGAAGGAAAGGTCTTTGAATTCAAAGACAAACCTAGTGCAAGAATCTTTCAAATCGACCCAGTTAGAGTATATTATGTACATAACATCGATGGGAAATGGCTGTTCTGGGGACGAGTATTGATTCAATCTCAAAAAATAGAAAAACAATTGAATCCTGATGGAACTTGGGATGGTGACTCATGGAAAACATCGGGAACATATACCATATTGAATGTGTATGATCCTGAATACCAGCATACATTCACATTGAACGAAGCACCAGACGATAGAAACTATTTCAAATAGACATTCTTTCTCAAGAATCAGTATTATTAGCTTTATACATAAAGAGAGATGACATCTGAAAGATTAGAAGCTTTTAGTGATGGTGTTCTTGCCATAATCATTACGGTCATGGTTTTGGAGTTGGAGCCGCCACATGAAACAACACTAGATGCATTGTATGAAATGTTCCCTGTATTTATTAGCTACATAGTGAGTTTTTTATACATAGGCGTTTATTGGAACCACCATCACCAGTTGTTCAAAATAGCAGACAAGATAGATGGGGCGATTCTATGGGCCAATTTGAATTTGTTGTTTTGGTTGTCCCTAATTCCCTTTACGACGTCATGGATAGGAGACAATCATATTGACGACATTCCTGTTGCACTATATGGTATTGTTTTGTTGATGAGTGAGATTTCCTTTCTCATTTTAAAGAAGAACATTATAAACCTTCATGGTAAGACATCGAAAGTGAGCGAGCATTTAACAAAAAATGGAAAGAACTTTCTTTTTTTTAGCATTCACATATTAGGTCTTTCCTTGATGTTTATCAACGATTACATCCCTTTGGCATGCTTTTTAATTGCAGGATTTGTCAAAGTGATGGAATTGAAAAAAGTTTACGACTACATGCACAAGGTAAAATTGGATGCACTATCATGAATCATCTATATGGTTAGAAAACAGCAATGTATGATTTTGCACTTTCTAAAAGCAGTTTTCACTCATGTAAAGAAAAATGTTATGGTATTTATGTCTTCAAGAGGACTAATTATAAAAACAATCAAGAACTAAATATGGGTACAGATTCAAACCGATCCACCATTAAATTGAGTCAATCAAAACTGGATGTCAATGATCCAGATTTACGTGTCGTTTTCGAAGATTTGCAGGGCAATATCCTAAAAAGTCATGGGCGTTCCCACTCTTTGCATTTGTTCTTGCAATTTACAAGTGAGGATTCTGACAAAAGTAGAGAATGGATAGGAAAGATTTCGTCACGATTGACTTCTGCTTTCGAGCAGCATCAAACCGCACTGGATTTCAAGGAATCAGGACAAGAGCATCTGTTTACAGGTCTAATGCTAAGTTATTCGGGGTTTCAAGCGCTAGGAATAGACGATGAGGAGATCCCCGATGACAAAGCTTTTCGAGCTGGTATGAAAAACATTGAATTCAGATATGACACAGGACCAGGAGGAGTCCATAAACGCACTATCAATCCCTTAAATGACAATCCTGAAAATTGGGAAGAGCCATTCAAAGAAAATATTGATGCTTTGGCAATACTCGCCTATGGAGGCGAAAGTTTGGATCCCACAACATGTGAAGACCATTTAAACGAAGAATTGGAAAGAATCAAGGAAGAGGTTGAAGGAGTTGCCACCATTCTATCCGTTGAAAAAGGCTACACTCTTAGAAATGAAAAAGGAAATGTCATAGAACATTTTGGGTTTGAAGATGGAATTAGCAACCCTGTGTTCTTTAAAGCCGATTTTCAACGCTGGGAAGAAAAGGAAGGAACCGAATACTATGATCCATCCGCACCTTTTGGATTGATTGCGGTCAATGATCCGGGTGGTAGTTCCACCGAAACTAGTTTTGGATCTTATTACGTATATCGCAAGATGCAACAAAACATAAAGGGGTTCAATGATCAGACAAAGCAATTTGGAGCATTGATTTCAAAGGAAGTTGGGCGTGAGGTCGATCAAGAATTGGCTGGTGCCCTTGCATTTGGTAGGTTTAAAGATGGGACTTTGGTAACCACGAATCCGAACAAAACAGCAAAACCTTTGAATAATTTCAATTACGATGAGGATGTGGAAGGTTTGGGATGCCCATTTCAATCTCATATCCGAAAGACGAATCCAAGGGGAGATACCAATAGAAAAAACAAAATTCCAATGCGAAGCGAGCGAAGTCATCGAATAGCCCGTAGAGGAATAAGTTATGGTTCCAAGGATTTGAATCCATCCTCCGAATGGACGGATGCAGGGCTGCTCTTTCTTTCTTGTCAAAGCGACATAGAACAACAATTTTTAGTAATGCAATGTGGTTGGTCCGACAATCCAAACTTCGTCGTTGAGGGAACTGGTACGGATCCAATAACAGGAGAACAGAATGCCGGAGACGGGAAAGCAGCAAAAAAATGGCAGCTTCAAATGGATGGAAAGGAAGTTTCCATCGATTTCAAATATCAGAATTTGGTGAAGATACGTGGAGGCGAATACTTTTTTGCACCAAGCATTTCCTTTTGCAAGAAATTCAACATAAATCATTCTTAACACTTTAAAACTTAAAAAATCAATTATTATGACAGAACAAGAACAAGGGTACAAAGACTGGAGAGTGGTCCAATCCATAGAGGTTGGGGCTACGGCAGAAGAAGTATGGGAAGTCATCGGAGGTTTCTATACGATTCACGAATGGCATCCGGACATTACGGAACTGGAGGTTATCGACGATCAAACGAAAACTCGCCAAATGAGAAGGCTTCTTACTTTTCCTGGCCAACCCAAGGCAATCGAAGAATTGGTCATGATGGATAATGACGATTTCCATTACCGTTACAAATGGCACTGGGGAGAATGGGGAGAAGCGATTCACAAATACTATTCGGACTTGCGAGTATTCGACCTTAAGGGAGGGACGAGCATAGTACAATGGGTTGCCACGTTCTATTACAAGGAAGACGCAATTTCGGAATTCTATCAAAGAGGTTTTGACGAATTGCTGAAGCGCTTTCCATTGAAATAATCTAATAACAATCTAAAATATAAAAACCATGAGTGAAACAATGTTACGCAAACCTAATGAAGGTCAAAAAACGAAAATAACAGGTTTTGATGCCATTTATCGTACTTATAAGAATACAACTGGCGATTTGCTGGATTATTTTGAATTGGTGGTACCAGCAGGACAAGGAGCACCATTGCACATCCATCATAAAAATGACGAGAGCCTACATGTCTTGGAAGGAGACTTTACATTTCAAGTCGATGAAACCGAATCTGAAGCACCTCCGGGAACATTTCTTTACATCCCTAGAGGCGTAGCTCACAAATTTACAAACGTTGGGACCAAGGAAGGACGATTGATTGGAACGTTTACTCCTTCTGGAACCTATGATTTCTTTGATAAGTTGACGGAGTTGTCACAAGATGATTTTGAAGAAATCCAAGCCTATTCCAAGAAATACGGACACGAGGTATTGGAAGAAGGAACATACTAGTGTACATTCCTTTTAGTTTATCAATAAAAATGCCGTTCTTTTAAATTTTAAAAGAGCGGCATTTCAATTATGGGGATAATCTATTTACTCAACAGCTTTGTCTACAACGATGCGGTTTTCACGATTGGCTACTTCCCAAGCAGTATAAAATACCAAACGAGTACGATTTTCCAATAAATCATATTCAATTTTATCAGGCGTATCGCTTGGTTGATGATAATCGTCATGCGTTCCATTGAAATAGAATATTACTGGAATGTTGTTCTTGGCAAAGTTGTAGTGATCGGAGCGGTAGTAAAAGCGATTTGGATCGTTGTCGTCGTTGAAGGTGTAATCCAACTCTATGTTCATGTACTTCGTGTTTACTTCTTCCGATACGTTATGCAAATCCGTACTTAGTTTGTCGCTACCAATCAGGTAAATGTAATTGCGGTCTCCTTCCTTGCGTTTTGGATCTGTACGCCCAATCATGTCTATGTTTAAATTGGCGACTGTATTTGCCAATGGGAATATTGGATCGTTGTCCGTATAGTGCCTAGATCCCAAAAGGCCTTTTTCTTCTCCTGTTACATTTAGAAACAAGATGGAACGTTTTGGTCCGTTACCATCTTTCACGGCTTTTGCAAAAGCTTCGGCCATTTCCAATATTGCGACTGTACCAGAACCATCATCATCTGCACCGTTGTATACTTCGCCATCCTTGACACCTTCGTGATCTAGATGTGCAGAGACTACTATTACTTCATCTGGTTTTTCCGAACCTTTTATGTAAGCAGCAACGTTCTCAGAAGTGATCGCTTCGGATTTCTTCTTGAAGTCCAAAGCTATATTTGCTTTTACGACTTTGGATTCATCATTTGTGTCGATGTCCTTAACCAGACTTTTCGCCAAATCTTCATTTATCATAAAATAGTACATCTCATCATTCTTGCCAGCCAAAGACATTCTTCCGCTGGAAGTTCCAAAACGCATTTTCGCCATTGCAAAAACTTCCGGGTAATGAAACATTATGGCAATAGCACCTCTTTCTTTTGCTGCATCGCGTTTTGAAGCAAATTGTTCTCTGAAACCTGACCATTTGGATTCGTCTTCGTTTCCTGATATCACATAGGTTCCATCGGCATTCTTTGGTTCACCGGATTTTATAACTACGATTTTTCCTTTTACATCGATGTTGGTATAACTAGAGTACTTTTCATCCTCGATGCCAAAACCTGCATAGACGATGTCATTTGCATTGATGGTATTGGATTCTCCAGATCCAACGGAAACCAAATGGTCTATGGATTTGAACGCCTTGCCATTTACGGTCACATTTATATCTGGAGGAGACATTACTTCCAATGGTACGTTTTGAAAGTAGTCACCATCTTTTTTTGCAGCAGGAATGCCATATTTGACATAATGATCCTTTAAGAAGTTCACAGCCATTTTTTGACCAGGTTTACCGGTCTCTCTTCCTTCAAACTCATCCGATGCGTATTTGTAAAGAGCAGTCTTTAGATCTTCGGAAGTAATGGTATTTGCATAATCCGTAGGGTTAGCAACCTTTTTTTTACTTTTGGCGTTAGAACTTGTGCCATTGTTGGAAGAGCCACAAGCAGCAATGAATATTGCCAAAGCTAAAAGTGATAGTAGTTTTTTCATGAAATTTTTTGTTTTAATTCTTTGTCCTTATTGGAGCGTATAAATCGTATTCTTGGTTAGCAGTATATTTTTATGGACGCTTGTCATACAAACAAAGTGTAATTAGTAATAATGGTAATGCGTAAAAATACAAGAAAATAAGCTGTTTAAGAGTTTTGTTTAACACTTTTTAACAACTTAGATGTCGTCATTGTGTAACAATCTATGATTTTGGTTTGCAAGATGCCAAGCCGTGGCAAAAATGAGTTTCGTTCTGATTTCCAGAAGCTCGTAGTTTATCTTGTCTGCCGTATCCGTGGGTTTGTGGTAATCCTTGTGTTCTCCATTGAAATAGAAGATGACTGGAATGTTTTGCTTTGCAAAGTTGTAATGATCGGATCGATAATAGTAGTGATTGGGATCGTCTTCCTCATTGTATGTGTAATCCAACTCCAAGTCATAGAACGTGTTGTTCACTTTTTCGGAAACGTAGTGTAGCTCCTTGCTAATGCGATCGGCTCCGATGACATAGATGTAATTGGAATTGCCTTCATGTTTGTTGTCCACACGACCAATCATGTCTATGTTTAGGTTTGCTATGGTGTTCTCTAATTTGAAAACAGGGTTTTTTACATAATATTGAGAACCATACAGTCCTATTTCTTCTGCAGTCAAATGTATGAACAATATGCTACGTTTGGGAGAGCAACCCGCCATTTCTGCAATTTTGAAAGCTTGTGCGATTTCCAATATGGCCATGGAACCGGAACCGTTGTCATCTGCACCGAAATGGATGGTGTCATCCTCCATTCCCAAATGATCCAAATGACCGGAGACGATGAGCAACTCCTCCGGATATTCATAACCTTCTATGTAGGCCAATACGTTTTCCGAAGAACCAATGCCATCTGGAAGAAAAGATTCTGGGATGGTCTGGAAGTAGGAGGAGTCCATTGCTGGAGCTATATTTTCCTTCTTGTAAAATTCCTCGAGAAATTTGACGGCTTTCTTTTGCCCTTCCTGTCCAGTTTTTCGTCCTTCGAACGTGGAGGAGGCAAAGTCATATAAATTCTTTTCCAGTTCCTTCGCTGTTATGGTTTCCGCATAGGTGGCAATTAATGTACTATCCGTAACGTGTACGCTATTCTTTAGGTTTTCGATCTTTGTGCTGTATTTTGTCGTAGCACAGGAACCTACCAACGTAAATGCTGAAATTATTAAAAAGGACTTCATCGGGTTAAGGTTTGTGATTCAAAGATATAGATAAATCCTCGTATTCGGTTAGATGACAACTTTTCTTTATTCGGTAATTTCGATGTCTTCCAACTCTTCTATCGAGTCTTCCAAAGATTCTTCCACCCTTTGTTCCAACTGCTCAGTGTCTCCAACTTCCGTAGTGCTGAAAATGGATTTATAGGTAGCCAGGGACAAGGCAATGATGGTGAATAGAAATACAAGTTGAATGGTATGTTTGGAGGTGTTTTCTTTCCTTGATTTGAAAAAGGCCAAAAGACCAAATACGAAAGCCAAGATGGCTGGAATGAATGCTAGATTGGATAAAGGCAAAACTGATAAAATCACAGCTATTATCGATGTTGTCAATGCCAAAATTACTAATAGTTTTCTCATGATGCTTTAGTTTTTCAATCCTGTTGCCGATTTTATCTTTAACTCTCCATTGCCGACAGCTACTTTGAATTTTGCGAAAACAGGTATTTTGTTTTCATCCGCCGTGAGCCATAGGAAATTGTTATTGCTCCCTTTCAACACATCGTTGGCAACACTTATTTTGAGCTTGTAGCATTCCTTCCTTCCAATGGCTGTGTCTATGGTTTCCTTTTTTACGTAGGTAAATGAAAATTTGGTTTCCTTGTTGTCAAACAAGACGACAAACGTATCGCTAGCTCCAACTGGTGCTTTCTTTATGTCCAAACTCCTTAAATAGTATATTGTGGATACAATGTCTCTAGTTCCCGATTTGATTTTTATGGTATTGTTTTGATCCCAAAAACCAGATTCCGTGTTCTTTGTTTTCTTACGAATCAAACTTTTTACATTTTTCGTCTTTTGGTTGAAATTGTACTTTACGTATTTATAATAACCACCTTCGCTTATGTCTCTCTTGTATAGGTAAGGTATTACCGTTTTCGGGTTTACGTAACTTTCGTACAAATCCCTGACTTTGAAGAAACCATCCCATTTCTTGTAGGTGGTGGCAGAACACTTCAAGCGTAAAAGGGTAGAGGACTTCGTCTTCACCTCACTGGTTTCCATCGTTACTTGAGCAATGTCCGTCATCAATCCAGACATGTTGTATGACGCCGTGAAGCTTAATTTTTCACCAGCCTTGAAAGCGTTGTTTTGAGCACTTAGGATAAATGCAAAACTGAATAATAATATTGAGAAATAGGATTTCATAATTAGGTTTTAATGTTTCAAAGATAAGAATACAAACATTAATTATGCCGAAGTATTGCACGTAGTCCAAAATTATTGAAAGCCTAATTTCGTCCCCACTGAAAAAGAGTGTTGTTTGATGGTTATTCAAATTAAAAAAAGATGTCTATGTGTTGCATGTTGGGCATAAAAAAACCGCCCATAGATCATATATTGACGGCTTTTAAAAACTTATGATGAGTTAAATCAATTAACTGAAATTGATTTTCGTACACGTTTTACCATATACGAAAGACAATACGGCTTGTATGGCTTCGTCTGGTGTTTGTGCAGTTCCTATCTTACGACCTCCGTCCAATACATCTCCGTTTTCCTCCCAGATGAATTCCTTGTCGTTGTTTCCTCTGTTAACGATGCTACGCTTCCCTTCTTTTACGCTTACTCTGTACGATTTGTATTCTCTATCGTATTTTACACCAGCTGGATAGTAAGTTTCAGCATTGAAGAAAGATTTTCCCTTGGAAAATAAATAGCATACGCAATTGCCTATTTCGCTTTCCTCAGAAACTCTAACGGTATTGTTATGTGTGATCTTCCATTCTCCTTGAATTTTTGAAGCTACGATGTTCATTAAAATGGTGCCTTTTTCCGCTACTTTTCCATCAATCTTGGATTGAAAGTTTATAAGGGCAGATACGGTTCCAGCTCTATCTTTTTGAGATTCGTATACCGTTTCACCCAAGGACATTGTGAAATTGTAGTTTTTGTTTTTGATGTCTTCAGCCAATTTATCTGCAAATTGACCATAGGTGGTAGATGTTCTGTGCAATACACCAGTCAATCCTATGTATGCAGTATTGTTTTGGTAATTCTTATCGAACAATGCCAATATATTTTCTGCATCCTCATTCGCACCCAATTCGTTAGATGCTTTTATGTAAGACTTTAAAAGCTGAGTCACTGGTTTGTCTTGTGAGAATCCTGAAAGAAATGACAAAAGAGTTATTGACATTACTAATTTAAATAATGTAGGGTTTTTCATAAGGGTAGGTTTGTGTTAATGATTAAGATTTATATTTTAATGACGGCTAATATATGAAAAAGAAAAGTATAAGTGGAATTGCGCTTTAATAAATCGAGAACAATGAAAAAATGAAGCATTGATTCATTGTGAGAATTGGAAATGTTTTGGCAATTACAAGGCGGTTTAATTGTTTTGCTTTTAGATGTTTAGTGTTGGTTTGACTGGATTTCTGAATAAAGGGTGTTTTGCCTCTTGAATCCCTTTTTGTAAATAATTAATTTTCAGTTGAATAAAAACATCCTATTTCAAGTATATTTTTAATTATGAATGTTTTATGTCACTACTGGAGTATTAAATGTGAGATGGAAGTTCATAAACAACCCACAAAAACCATAGAAATGAAAAAATCAAGATTAACGATGTCCAAATGTTTAGTATTGACTTGCTTCTTCGTTGTATTGCAATCATGCTATTCCGTAAGGATTAAAAGCATAAAGGGGAACGAACAACCAGATCCCATAAGTGAAAGAACAGACGACTATAGAAACATGAGCGTGGTGGAAATAGATACAACCCTCACCATAAAGGCAACTACGAGCATTCCAACATTTCTAATAAAGGAAAGTAGCTTGTGCAAATCAGGGCAATTGCATACGGTAGAATATAGGAACACCCTAGGTAGTGTATTGCTAAGTGCAGTGACCTTTGGAAGGAAACGAAAAATGAAGGTTAAATATGTTTGCGTCAAATCATCAAATTAATACATTATGGCAACTACTATAGCACATCCAAAGACAAAGTGGGATACATTGCACAACAATGGTCCTTTTCCATTGAAGACCCTATATGTCACAGAGTTGGCAGGCGATGGAAACATTCCCAATAAAATAGATCGTTATAACGATGCAGCAAGGGAAATTCAGAGATTGATAAAAGAAACTGCTGATGACAATGAAGGCTTTAGGGCTTACGGGTCTCGATGGTCCATGAATAACATAGCGCATCATAAGGATAGAATGCACTACAATGGATTTATGAACATACATTTGCCAATAGGAGATGGAGATTGCCACAATGATACGACATATGATGCTACCAATCTCTTCTTGTTTGAGTGTGGAAACACCATAAAAGAAGTGTCCAAACAATTGTCTGCACATGGGAAATCGTTGAAAACGACAGGAGCAAGCAATGGGCAAACCATAGCGGGTTGTATTTCTACAGGAGTCCATGGTTCTGCATTGGATGTCGGTTCCGTTCAAGATTATGTGGTAGGTTTGAACCTGATAGTCGGTCCAAACCCTGAAGATGTCATTTACTTGGAGCGTCATACAAAACCAGCTTTGAGCAATGCTTTTGCATCTAAGTTGAAGGCTAAAGTTATTCGAAACGATGAACTTTTCAATGCTGCATTGGTTGGCTTGGGAGCTTTTGGATTCATTCATGGCGTGGTCATCGAGTCGGAACCGCGTTTTTTGTTGAAGCGGTACGTCAAGAAAATAGACAAGCATATTGCCTTGAAGTTGGCAGAAACGATGGACTTCAAAAATTCACTGTTCAAGATTCCTGAGGAAACCGATGCCCAAGGAAATGCCAATAGACCATATCATTACAAGATATTCATAAATCAATACAATGACGATCCGGAATATGTGGTGGAGTTGATGTATAAAAAAGCATATGCAGTTCCATATGAAGATCCATTTCCGGTAATAAAAGAATCTCTATATCGTGATTTGATTCACTTGTTTGTAAAAATGGCTGAAAAGTTTCCAAAGAGCATTCCGTGGTTGGTAAGACGCTTGAGAAAAACCATTTTGCCAACCGTAGATGAGGAACTTGTAGGAACTGTTCCAGAGATATTCTGGGATGCGCCATACCAAGGTCCAGCTTTTGCTTGTTCCTTTGGAGTCGATCACAAAGATGCGCCAAGAACCATGAAGCTTTTAGGATGTCTTACGAAGAATGAAGGTCCAATTCCAGGCATATTTGCAATGCGCTTCGTTAAAAAATCACAAGCGACGTTGGCCTTTACAAAGTTTCCGATTACTTGCATGATAGAGATCGATGGTGTGTTATGGAAGAAGACGAAGCGTATAATGAGCGTCACTGAATTTTCAAGACGAATGATAGAGACGTTGAAACAGAACGACATTCCTTTCACCATACATTGGGGGAAAACAAGTGATTGGGCATTTCCTGACCTGGTAACGCACATGTTTGGTGACGACAAGGTAAACGAATGGAAGAACTATCGCAATGGTTTGCTTTCCGATGACATGGCCAGGCTCTTTTCCAATGATTTTTTGGAAACCACTGGGTTGTCCGATAAGGATTTGGGAGATACTGAGGATTGGATAGTATCCTTGTAGGCAGTACTTATTGCACTGAAAATTAATAAAAAACAATTATGCTTGCTCATAGATAACATGGATAATGACTTTAAATGATTTCAAGATGGGAAAGAAAATATTGGACGAGTACATTGTAAGGTTAAGAGGAACCAGATGGAATAGAGTACATCAAAAATCCGAAAAGAACAAAACGGTGAGAATGTTATTTTGGGGGGATGAAGTAGAATTGATCGATGATATCCAAAACGAGGATGCTACTCGTAAAAAACTAGACGTCAAATTTTACAATTACGGTACTGGAGAATTCGAAGAAGGGTACATTAACAAGAAATTCAAAAAGAACATTGGTTATTTGCCTTTGTGCTTTAGGGAGGGTAATTTATTGCAAGTCCTGTTTTTGGATGTTCAACAAGGGGACGCATCCATTGTGAGCTTGCCATCTGGAGAAAGAATACTGATAGATGGAGGAGAAGGGAAGTTCATCTCAAGGATTTTGGCTGCGCTATATCCTAAAACTACAAAGACTAATCCCGTGGTCTTTGATTCCATAATCGTTACGCACGGAGATGCAGATCATTTTTCGGGACTTTTTAAAATACCGGAAACAGAGACTCATCCTACTGAAAGGAAACGTATTTTCTTCAAAGCAAGGAATATATATCACAATGGACTAGTCAAATCAGGACTGAAAGGATACAAAAATGCCTTTGGAACATCGAAGCCCAAAGGAAAACTATTGTATGCTACGGAAATTTGGAACGATTCCAGGGATGCAGTACATAAGAGCAATACCTTCAAAAAATGGGACGATGCCATAAACAAGCTATTGACCACAGATGGGAAGGTCAGACGATTGAAGTTTGGAGATGATGAAGAGTTTGATAGACATGAGAACAATGGGGTGAAAATAAAGGTTTTGGGACCAATAAATGAAACCTTGGACGGAAAGGATGCATTGAGATACTACAGAAATGAGAGAGGATCAAAATCGGCTTCGCATACGGTCAATGGGCATTCGGTAACGATAAGGTTGAGCTATAACAATGTAAACTTCTTTTTTGGTGGAGATTTGAACATTGATGCATCGGAGCATTTGATGCATTCTTATGCTCAACAAGATGCTGCCGTGAACATCAGGTCGGAAATAATGAAGGTCCCACATCATGGATCCCATGAATACCATTTGAATTTTTTCAAAACAATAAGCCCCGTGATCTCCATAGTGTCTTCTGGTGACGAAAATGTAGGGAAGGACTACGTACATCCTCGTGCCAACTTGTTGGGAGCATTGGGCAGAGCCTCTAGAAATGATTTGCCACTGATCTTTTGTACGGAATTGGCTGCCTTCTTTGCATATATGGGAGTGGTATTGGGGCCAATGGAAGTGGTAAAGGACGATGGCAAGAAGGTGAAGTTGAAAAAGGGGTTTCCCGCTTTTAACAGATTGGTTTATGGCTCGGTGAGAGTAAGAACAGATGGTGAACGCATATTGGTAGCCGTAGAATCTTCTTCTTCGATTAAGGAATATTATGTTTTGAAAATTGATGCATTGGGAAACGCAACTTATATGGATAAACCCTCTATAATTTAGATTAACAGTTTCTTCTTGTGAAGTTGCTTGTTATTTTTCTTGAAGGTGACATTTGTCATCTTTTATGTTTGCTTCTCATTCTAACTTTGTCATAAACAAACAAAAATAGAATGATCATGACTATATTATCTAAATTTCAACAAGAATATACAAGAAACATATTGGGTTATTCCGCTATGGGAATGATCTTGAGTACCTGTTTGGGGTCCATAGCAATTATGAGTACATTGGCTCATGGCAATGGCTTTTTTCAAATGCTATTGGTAATGATAACGGTGATTATATGCAGTGGGCACAACGCTACCATTTTAACGGTGCAAAGACCCATAGTAATCTTTAGATGGTTGGAAATTAGTACGGTGGTGAACGTATTGAACATAATTGGCACATTGTTGTTTTAAGGGTATGAGAAAAATGACAGAATCTTTAATATCAAAATACAACGTGCCTGGACCTAGATATACAAGTTATCCTACGGTTCCATATTGGGATGGAGGTTCTTTCTCTTTGCGCTTATGGAAAGACACTCTTAAAAAGAGTTTTGATGAAAGCAATGAATCCAAAGGGATAAGTCTTTACATACATCTTCCTTTTTGTGAGAGCATGTGTACATTTTGCGGTTGTCACAAGCGCATTACCAAAAATCATTCTGTTGAACTTCCATACATACAATCGTTAATAGACGAATTCAGTCTCTACAGGGAATTGCTCGGAGAGAAACCAAATATAGGAGAGTTGCATATTGGTGGTGGTACACCCACTTTTTTCAAGCCAAGGCACATTGGGAACCTACTTCGATTGATTGGTAGGGTAGGAAGATTTATGGAAGACTGTGAATTGAGCTTTGAAGGACACCCGAACAATACCACGAACGAGCATCTGGAAATGTTTGCAGACTACGGTTTCAAACGTGTCAGTTATGGTGTTCAAGATTACAACCATAAGGTTCAGGTGGCAATACACAGGGTACAGCCTTTTGAAAATGTGAAAGAAGTCACGGAAGCATCAAGAGCAATTGGTTTTACTTCGGTAGGACACGACATTGTTTTTGGTTTACCTTTTCAAACGGCTGAAGATGTCGAAAATACCATTCTCAAGACAATGGAGTTGAAACCAGATCGCATTGCTTTCTATAGTTATGCCCATGTGCCATGGATGAAAGGAAATGGTCAACGTGGTTTTGATGAGGAAGATTTGCCGACACCCTCACAAAAGAGTTTGCAATACGAATTAGGGAAGAAGATGTTGTTGGAAGCTGGCTACATGGAAATAGGTATGGATCATTTTTCGTTACCGACAGATACATTGTACAGAGCACAATTAAAACAAGAACTCCATAGGAACTTCATGGGGTATACAGCATCTAAAACCAAAGTGATGATTGGATTGGGGGCTTCCGCAATTAGTGATAGTTGGTATGGTTTCGCTCAAAATACCAAGCATGTAGAAGAGTATCAAGAACTAGTCGGCAAAAAAATAATACCAGTCTTCAGAGGTCATATTTCAAATGAAGAAGACTTGATCATAAGACGACACATTCTCAATATAATGTGTCATTTCAAAACGTCTTGGAAAGACAATGCTTTGGTTTTTAGTGAACTTCCTGAGGTTTTGGCCAAATTGAGAGAATTGGAAAACGATGGTTTGGTGGAGTTAGGTGACAGATGTTTGGAAGTCACACTAAAGGGAAGACCATTTGTAAGGAACATATGTCTACCATTCGATCTTAGGTTGCAACGAGAAAAGCCAGAAACAAAACTATTTTCAATGACCATTTGACACTTTAGGTAATGTAGCTGTATTTAAGTGATCTATATGGATTCGTTACTTTCTCAAGAAGCTGAGCAATGTTATGTTGTTCAGCTTTTATATTAGTCATACCTCAATGGGATTCAAATTATGGTATCTCAATGGCAGTTATGTTTCGAATCGACTTTCTCGACTGTTATCATTTCTGAAGGAGAAAGGTAAGGAATCCCCAATCCCAAACCTCTTAGAATAAATAGCAAGCCAACTATGATGACAAAGATGGGTATTGCTTTCAAGACACGTTGCTTCGCCGTTTTGGTAAGAAAGTTTCCAAGATGTATTGCTGTGGTCATAAGTGGGATCGTACCTAGTCCAAATATTATCATATACAAACTTCCTTCCCATGTTTCACCTGTAGCCATTGCACCAAAAATGGCCATGTATACGAGACCACAAGGTAGCAATGCATTAAGATAGCCAATGGTGAAAAACGTACCTGGATCTTTCTTTTTCAATTCATTGCCCATTTTATGCTTTACCTTGGAAACAAGTCTGTAGATGGGTTTGGAAAAATTGTAACGGTTAAATAGTTTTTGGGGAATCGATATGGTAAGGATCATCAATACACCAATGCCAATCGATAGCTGTTGTTGAAAGCCAAATAGATTGAGACTCTTCCCTACAATGCCAAATAATAAGCCAAGGAAGCCATACATAGTTATGCGACCTAGATGATAACTCAACAATTGTAAGGTACTCTTGGTTTTGTCTTTACGATCCAGAGGCAATAGAAATGCGATGGGGCCGCACATTCCCACACAGTGAAAACTGCCTAACAAGCCAAAAATGAGAGCAGAGTAAAGCATCAATATGTTATTTGTTTCTTATATAGGTAGGAAGTGCCTTCGTATACCCATTCCATGGTAATGTTCCAACGGCCATCCAACATCTTGTTGTCTGGTATGAGCAAATTAGAAGAGGTTGGATTTAACGGAAGGTCAAAATCCAGCTTTTCATTGGACGGCCTATATAGGAACACTTTTCCTTTGATTTTCGATGGCTCCAGTTCCTTTGGGAAAACCAACAACCAACCCTCATTTGTTCTTTTGCCCATAATTCTTTCTTTAAGGGCATAGGTGTTTGTTTCTGCGTCGATTTCCGTTTGGTACATCATTTCCTTTGCATAATACTCTTCGGTGACCAGATCGTGACTATATTTCTCATCGATACTCATAGTGATGACGAAATACATTATAAAGCTTATGAAAGCGAGCATTCCTACTATGATTCCTTTTCCCCAATTCCATTTCATGATTATTCGATTTTATGTGTTTATTTATAACTTCTTGGCCCTAAAAAAGCAGTTGTCGTGGTCTCTATCAAATCTTCTCCACTGTAAATGCCTATTTCTACGCGATCCTTGTCTCCTTCAAGTTCATGTGCGTTTACCTCTATGAACAATGTACCTTCAGCAAGTCCTTGACCATCTACTTTGAAGTTGTCATGGGATACCAGTTTGATGTCACCTTTGTGTGATAGGAGTTTGAAATGAACATTGTCTATGTCATCCACCGTTTTGTTTATCAGTTTGAAGGTATATACATTGCTAATCACATTATCGGCTTTGCGTTCGTATAGTTGACCTGGTAGACGCAAGATGTTTGCTTCAATGTCGTTACGCAAAAAAAGCATGCCTGTCAATATGGCCATCAGAATTGCCAATACGACTGTATAGCCTTTCAAACGAGGTGAGAATTTGGATTTTTCTTCTTTTCTTATATTGTCTTCGCTGGCATAGCGGATAAGGCCTTTTTGTAGATTTACGCTTTCCATCATATGATCGCAAGCATCAATGCAGGCAGTACAGTTCACACATTCCAATTGAGTGCCATTTCTTATGTCGATGCCAGTTGGACATACATGTACACATTGAAAACAATCAATGCAATCTCCTTTTCCTGTGGTTGACCTATCTTCATTTTTTTTGAATTTTGCACGACCGACTTCTTTTTCTCCACGTTTATGGTCGTAAGCCACTACAATGGATTTGTTGTCCAGCAATACGCCTTGTAGCCTACCATATGGACAAGCAATTATGCATACTTGTTCTCTGAACCATGCAAATACAAAATAGAATACACCAGTGAAGATCAATAGAGAAATGAGGGTATTCACGTGTCTTGAAGGACCATCTATGATATAGCGCATTAGCTGATCACTACCAATCAAGTAAGCTAGAAAAACATTGGCAATAAGGAATGAGATGATAAAGAATACAAGCCATTTGAATACTCTTTTTCTTATCTTTTCGACATTCCAAGGCATTTTTTTGAGGCGTATCTGTTTTCCGCGATCACCATCTATCCAATATTCGATACGTCTGAAAACCATTTCCATAAAAATGGTTTGCGGACAGATCCAACCACAGAAGAATCTTCCAAAAGCAACTGTAAATAGAATGACAAATACCACACCTATAATCATAATGATGACAAACAAATGAAAATCTTGTGGCCAGAAAGGAAATCCGAAGATGTTGAAACGGCGCTCCAACACATTGAACATTAAAAATTGATTGCCATTGATTTTTATAAAGGGAGCAAAGAACAAAAAAATGAGGAGCGCATAGCTTACGTATTTACGATATTCATACCATTTGCCTTTTGGTTTTTTAGGATACACCCAAGCGCGCTTTCCTTCTTCGTTAAGCGTACCTATGGTATCTCTAAAGTTATCTTGACCTTGTTCTGCCATTTAGATTGCATCTGTTTGTTTCAGCGAAATGCGGATTCAATTATTTAAGCATTACTTTGGCTGTAATTGAATCTGTTGTAATAACCTGAGGTGTTTCTTTTGTTTCTGTTGGAGTATCTGGATTTACCCATATATCTCCTTCGGCTTCTTTAGGTTCTGCTGGAGTGGTTCCTTGAAAGGAGAGCACATAGCTTGCTACTTGAGCCATTTCGGCAGGTTTCAGGTCCGATTTCCATGAAATCATTCCTTTTCCATCCCTACCACCTTCGGAAATTGTATTGAACACATTTTTGATGCCTCCTCCTAAAATCCAGTTTTCATCGGTAAGGTTCGGGCCAATTCCGCCACCGCCATCTGCTTTGTGACAAGCAATGCAATTGATGTTGAAAATCTTTTTTCCTGCTTTTAGATCTGAAGCATCGGTTAACAATGTCACTGTATTGACATCAACCAAATCCTTTGCTGTTTTTTTCCATTCTTCAATTTCTATTTTGGCTTCAGCCACTGCAATTTCATATTCTTCAACTTGATTGTTGCCATTCAACACTTCATAACGTATCAAATAGGCAATACCAAAAATGATGGTCGCATAGAACATGTATACCCACCAAGGAGGAAGGTTGTTATCAAGCTCTTTTATGCCATCATAGTCATGATCAAGTATGATTTCTCCTTCCTCCTCAATGGCTTTGCTTCCTAGTAGTTTTTTGTAGGTTTCACGTATCCATTTAAATTCATTGTTCTTTCTTATCGCTTCTTTAGCTAAATAACGTGTTTGTTGCTTAGTTGTCAATGTTTTGAAAAGAATGGATTTCAGTGCTTCTATGCAGATTTCGAATGCAAAGGCAAATAACATTGTCGTACCAATGATGGCCCAAAATATGGGTTGCGTGAACATTGCCCATTCTTCTCCAGTTTCGTAAACCCATTCTATGAGTATTATGGCTGTTGTGAAAAAGAACGAGAGCCTTATAAATGATGCTGTTGTTTTCATAATTGCTCATTGTTAGTGTTAATGGTGTCATCCTCCAGAGGGATATTGCTAACCTCTGATATATGTGCCTTTTTTGCAGTGAATACCCACCAAAAAAGGATTGTGAAGAAGATGAAGAATATCAATAGCGATATCATGGGGTAGATTTCTACACCATCTATGTTTTCCAAGTTGCCTTTTACATATTTCAACATGACTATTTGTTTTTGTTAAGTGCAGTGTCTCCTGCGTTTTTAATCTTTATGTCGGTTCCCAATCGTTGTAAGTATGCGATTATGGCTGTAATTTCTCGATTGCGCATTTCAATGAATTCTTCTCCATTTTCCTTGGCGTGTTTCTTGTCAGCCTCATAGGTTTTGACAAAGTCGGGATCGCTATAGAGGTTTTTCTCGATCTGGGTGCCTTGTTCATCCATCCATTGCTGTGCACGAGCAATGTCTTCATCCGTGTATGGTACTCCTAGTGTGACCATGGCCTTCATCTTCGTTTCTGTCAGGCCTTTGTCCAATTCATTTTGGATGAGCCATTTGTATGAAGGCATTATGGAGCCGGATGAGGTACTTTGAGGATCGTAGAAATGATTTAAATGCCAATTGTCACTGTACTTGCCTCCAATGCGCATCAAATCCGGTCCTGTACGCTTACTCCCCCAAAGGAAAGGGTGGTCGTAAACATATTCTCCAGCCTTGGAGTATTCACCATAGCGTTCGACTTCACTTCGGAACGGGCGAATCATTTGGGAGTGGCATGATACGCAACTCTCCCTAATGTATATGTCTCGACCTTCCAATTCTAATGGAGTATATGGTTTTACACTTGATATGACTGGAATATAGTCGTCTACCATCAGAGATGGAATGATTTGTACCATACCACCAATTAAAATGGCAATGGTAGCAAATATGGTTAGTTTTACAGGACGTCTTTCCAACCATGTATGATAGCCTTCTTTCTTAGTACGTTTTTTTGTTACCCTGTGAAGTGGAACGGATTCAGCCAACTCATCTGTAACCTTGCTGCCTGAACGAGCAGTCATGATAATGTTGTAAACCCCGATCAATGCACCTACGATAAACATTGTTCCTCCAATGGCACGCATCCAATACATTGGGATAATTTCACTTATGGTCTCTAGGAAGTTCCCATAGGTAAGTGTACCATCGGGATTGAATTGCTTCCACATGGAAGCTTGAACAAATCCAGCAACATACATTGGCAAGGCATAGAGTATGATGCCCAATGTTCCTACCCAAAAGTGTACATTGGCCAATTTGATGGACCAAAGTTTCGTTTTAAACAGTCTGGGAACCATCCAATACACCATACCAAAGGTAAAGAAACCGTTCCAGGCCAAGGCACCTACGTGCACGTGGGCTATGATCCAGTCGCTAAAATGAGCTATGGCATTTATGTTTTTAAGGGATAGCATGGGGCCTTCAAATGTTGCCATACCATAACCCGTAATGGCTACGACCATAAATTTGAGAACAGGGTCGGTACGTACCTTGTCCCATGCTCCACGCAAGGTCAAGAGGCCGTTTATCATTCCTCCCCAGGAAGGGGCGATGAGCATGATGGAAAAGGCCACTCCCAAATTCTGTGCCCAATCCGGTAGTGTGGAATATAATAGGTGATGAGGTCCTGCCCAGATGTAGATGAATATGAGTGACCAAAAGTGAACGATGGACAATCTATAGGAGTATACAGGTCTATTGGCTGCCTTGGGAACGAAATAGTACATTAGACCAAGAAATGGTGTCGTTAGGAAAAAGGCTACGGCATTGTGCCCGTACCACCATTGTACCAAAGCATCTTGTACGCCGGCATAGACAGAGTAGCTCTTTAATGCGCTTACCGGTATTTCGATGCTGTTGACGATATGAAGTACAGCTACCGTAACAAATGTTCCTAGGTAGAACCAGATGGCAACATATAGGTGACGTTGTCTTCTTTTGAAAATCGTACCGATCAAATTAGCTCCAAAGGCGACCCAAATTAAGGCAATGGCAATGTCAAAGGGCCACTCCAATTCTGCGTATTCCTTGGATGTGGTATAACCCAAAGGCAATGTTATGGCTGCTCCCACAATAATGGCTTGCCACCCCCAGAAATTGAGGTTGCTTAACCAGTCCTTCCACATTCGTGCTTTTAGCAATCGTTGTGTCGAATAGTATACACCAGCGAAAATGGCATTGCCCACAAAGGCGAATATTACCGCATTGGTGTGCAATGGACGTAGACGACCAAAGCTCAACCAAGAGATGCCATCTGTAAGATTGGGAAATAAGAACATAAATGCCAGCAGTAAGCCAACACTCATCCCTATGATGCCCCAAAACATTGTAGCAACGATAAATTTGCGTACGATCTTATTGTCGTAATAAAATTTTTGTACTTCCATATTTACTTTAATTGTTCATTTGTTTTTTGTTTCTTTTTCGTGTCTTTGTCTTTTACGATCTCATCCTCGAAGAGCATTCGTACCGAAGGAGTATAGGTATCGTCATATTGGCCTTTTCTAACGGACAATATGAATGCCCAAAAGAAGACTAGGGCAACAATGACGCTAATTACCAAAAGCATATATATGATATTCATACCTATCTGAATTAGATTGTAAAACTACTGTTCGTCGTTTTCAAAAAAGATGACTTTTGTCAGCTTTGTTAAATTTGCTCATTGCATTGGATTTGTTTCACGATGGTGCTGTTTCATTTTTTAATTCTCTACCAAGAAAGAAGGTTGCCATTGTCGTAAACACCACAATACTTATGGAACTCAAAGGCATCAGGATTGCAGCCACTACCGGTTCTAAATTCCCTGTGATTGCAAATAGAAGGCCAACCATATTGTAAAACAACGAAAAGACGAATGCATGTTCAATGACTTTGATTCCTTTTTTTGAAAGTGAAAGAAAGCGAGTAATGTCTTTGAACCTAGAAGCATCCAATATGCCATCGCATGCAGGGGAGAAGACGTTCACGTTTTCAGATATGGAGATGCCCACATTGCTTTGTGCCAATGCCCCTGCGTCATTTAGGCCATCTCCTATCATCAATACGTTTTTCCCTTGTTCTTGCTGTTCTTTGATGTAGTTGAGTTTGTCTTCTGGTCTTTGATTGAACAATAGAGTCGCATTTTCTGGAAGCAAGGTTTTTAGATAGTCTTTCTCTCCATCGTTGTCTCCAGATAGGATGATTATCTTGTAATTTTTACCAAGTTTGTCGAATACCTCTTTCACACCATTGCGATAATCATTGAAAAATATGTAATACCCCTTGTATTCATCATCTGTACTAATGTGGATTGCCGTTTTGTTTCGTGTTTGCCGTTCTCTTCTTTTTTGGTTACTATCTGTATACCCATAAGAGCCTATCTTGATTTTATGGTTGTTGATTGTTCCAGTAATTCCTTGCCCGACGTCTTCCTTGAAGTCATCTAGGGTTTTTATGTCGTTGTTGTCCAAAGTGGCATACAAAGATCTACTCAAGGGATGGTTGGAGGCTCTCAAGGTACTTGTCAGCATAGACTTTTCTTCTTTTGTTAGAACGACACCTTCATAGGCAATGGTGTTTTTTGTACTTGTGGTAAGTGTTCCTGTCTTATCGAAGACAACGGTATCAACACGTGCCAGTCGCTCTATGGATACACTGTCTTTCATATAGAGTCTATGATATCCAAACATGCGTAGTAGGTTACCCAAGGTAAATGGCGCAGCAAGTGCGATTGCACATGGACATGCAACTATCAATACGGCAGTAAAGACATTCAAGGCTTTGGATGAATCTATGAACAACCATATCGTAGTCGCTATCATTGCAATGGATAGAATGCTTAAAGTGAAGCGTTTGCTAATGCGATCTGTTAAAGACTCGAACAGACTTTGGTTGTTTTTGTCGAATATTTCGTTGGACCATAATTGGGTTAGGTAACTTTGTTTGACAGGTTTCAATACCTCCACTTCAATCGACCCTGCTTGCTGTCTTCCTCCAGCAAACAATTGGTCACCTGATTTTTTTGTAATGGGTTCTGCTTCCCCGGTTACAAAGCTATAGTCCATCAATGCTTTTCCATTTATGAGAATGGCATCTACCGGTAGCAATTCCGAATTCCTTATCAAAATCCTATCTCCTTTTTCAAGATGGTAGACTGGCGTTTGTTCTTCAATCTTTGAAATGTCATTTTTGATTAATCGGGTTACTGCAATCGGAAAGTATGATTTGTAATCGCGTTCGAATGAAAGGAAGGCATAGGTCTTTTGTTGAAAGAATTTACCGAGAAGGAGGAAGAATACCAGTCCAGCCATACTATCGAAAAAACCAGCTCCCCAATCCATTGCTATTTCTATGGTAGAACGAACAAACAATACAGAAATGCCAATGGCTATGGGTACATCTATGTTTAATATTTTTGAACGCAACCCCTTGTATGCGGATATAAAATAATCTCGAGCTGAATAGATGGTCACTGGAATTGAAAAAAGGAACGTTAACCACCGAAAGAGATGTTTGAATCTTTCCAACCAAAACTCATTTACTTCGAAATATTCAGGGAATGAGAGAAACATAATATTCCCGAATGCAAAACCTGCGACCCCCAATTTATAGATGAGGCTTCTATCAACAGTCGGTTTTTTTTCGGATGCATCGTCCAAGGACATATATGGTTCGTAACCTAATCTGGATAGAAGAATGACAAGGTTTTGAAGTGTTGTTTTTTTAGATGAAAAAGTAATTCTGACGATTTTTTTCGGAAAGTTGACCTGAGAAGTCCTTACTGCCGAATCGAGTTTGTCGAGATTTTCCAATACCCAAATGCAGGAACTACAATGAATGGAAGGAATTAACAAGGAGACGATCTGTGTGCCTTGTTCGTCAAATTCCAAAAACTTTGAGGCAATTTGTTCGTTTCCTAGAAAATCAAATTTGCCTTCTAGTAAGAATGGGGTGGTGCCTGGCGTTCCCTCCAATTCATAATAATATGTGAGGTCATTGTCATTCAGGATGTCGAAGACGGTCTTGCAACCGTTGCAACAAAAGGATTTGTCGTGATGAACAATTGTAGTTGCTCTGCATTCGTCACCACAATGGAAACAGTTTTCCATAATTGTTTTATTTGCTCGTTATACCTATGGCAAAATTGATGAAACATATGCTTTCAAACGATGACTTTTGTCACCCTTAATGAAAGGATATCTATTGGCTTTTAGGTCAAGAAAATTGATTTGGTTACCTTTGTGATGATGAAAAAAGAGAGTGAAACACTTAGTCGTTGTGAGAATTGCATCATTAGGCAATTAAACTCACTCAAGGCATTGAAGAAGGACGAACTCAAGCGTATTTCGGATAGTAAGGTCACCAAAATAATAAAGAAGGGAGAGGTCATCTTCGATGAAGGGGAGAAGTTGAATGGGGTGTTTTGTGTGCGATCTGGAGTTTCGAAATTGTCAAAGATGAGTAACAATGGGAAAGATCAAATAATAAAGATTGCTACCAAGGGAGAGTTGTTGGGACAACGTTCCGTCATTTCAGAAGAAAAAACCAATCTTAGTGCGATAGCTCTCGATGACATGGAAGTTTGCTATGTTCCAAAAAATCACCTCAAGGAGTGCATAGATGGCAATGTCGAGTTCACCAAGGCAATTTTGGTGCATATGGCAAATGATTTGAAGTTCGCAGACAATGTGATTGTGAACATGGCCCAAAAAACCGTAAAACAACGTATAGCCGAGGCGGTAATGTATCTTGAAAAGAACTTTGGTGTGGACGAAGAAGGTTACATCTCCATGACACTTACGCGTGAAGACATAGCCAGTGTGGTTGGTACTGCCAAGGAAGCTTGTATAAGAACGCTGTCTTCATTTAAAAAAGAGGGATGGATTTCCACGGATGGAAAACGCATAAAGATAGAAGACGAAAAAGCCCTCTATAGAATGGTAGAAGGCTTTTGATGTTGTTATAATTAAATCTTTACAGTCAATACGGGAACTCTAGAGTGGTTCACAATGTCTTCACTTATGCTTCCAGAGAAAAAATGTGCCAAACCTCTTCTTCCATGTGTTGGAATGCCTATGATGTCTGCTTTTATTTTTTTCGCATAATTGAAAACTCCTTTTTCTACAGAATAATCAGAATATATAGAAATGTCTTCAGGTAGTATGTTGTAATCTCCACCCAGACGGATCAAGAAATTAGCAATGCGTTGTTCTATTTGATGTGTAGTCTCATAATTCTCTCCTGGAAGGTTGACGTACAACAAGTGTACTTCTACATCCAGAGCTTTAAATAGAGACGTTATCTTTTTAAAGACATCAAGGCTTTCAAATTTGTAATCGCAGGCAAATACAGCTTTCGAAGCGGAGAAACCATTGTCTTCTTTGACAACTAAAACAGGAATGCTAGTGGTACGAACAACCTTTTCCGTGTTGGAACCAACAAAGACTTCGCTAATGCCACTACTACCATGTGATCCCATTACTATCATATCCACATCGTATTCCTTGGCTACGTCGTCTATTTCACTAAAAATCTTGTAATTTCTTACGGTTTGATGTATGGTGATATCTTCCAAATAGTCCTTGTCCAAGAATTCAGTGAAACGTTTTTGTGTAAGCTGCAAGAAGAACATCCCCTCCATAGAGTCATTTTCCTTGGTGATCACAGAGTCATTGAGTCCCATCATATGCACAACGACGATTTCCGCATCCTGTTGCTTAGCTATCTTTGAAGCTACTTTGAGAGCATTTTCTGAATGTTTTGAGAAATCTACTGGTACTAATATTTTTTTCATCGTATTGGGATTTAGTTGTTAATACAGTTCAAAATTAAGGAGTATGTTTTTTTATTATGGTGACAAAAGTCATCTAGTGATTTTTTTCATTTGCCTATGTTTACATCTAAATATTCTTGAATATGAAAGCGAAAGTGACTCTTGTTACCAGAAATGAAGGGGTATGCAAAAAAGAACTGGTTGACTGTATGAAATGTTTGAGCGGAATCTCTGATGTGATGATTGGTACAATGGAAATAAAGGCAACCTTAGTCTATACGACGCACAATGCATTGGAAGGCTTGCGGGAAGAGTTGAAAAGCAAAGGCTATGGAATGCTAGTAGAGTGATTATACTCCTTTTGTAAAAATATATTTTTCATTCTTATGACTATCCAATGAAAGCAATGTGTTGGAACTAAATATTTAATTTATTGACAATGCATCCAAATTGTTAGATCTTTTCAATCCATGTATAAATGTAGATTTCATTGCATCTGCTTTATTTAATCTGTCATTGGTTTGGTTCGACAATTCCCATTGCATTGTATAATTTTAACAAGGCGCTTAGTTGCTTTATTGTCAGTTTGTTTTCTTTGAGTCTTGCATCTATTAGTTTTTGCTCCCTAGAATTTATCAAGAACAAGGAGCTTTCTCCCAAAAGGAACTTGCGTTCTTCTGCTTTCACCAGAATCTTGTAGTCTTTCACGATGGTTCTTATCAATTCGTTTTGAATGTCCAGAGATTCGATTTCGGCATTCGCAGCAGTAATCTTGTTTCTAATGGTCAATGTCAAGGAAGACCGTTCGAAATTGGCATCTTGCAATTTCAATTTGGCGAGTTTTGCATCGCCGCGTTCCTTGCGTAGAAAGAGTGGTAGACTGAAGTCCACGGAAGCCTTGTAATTTGTCGTGTTGAATGTATCTACTTGGTCAATGTCTGGCGATAGGAAATTGTATTTTAGATTCAGTTTGGGCAATAGCTTGTTATTTTTCAGTCTTTTGTCTATGGTCAAGCCATTTATTTTTGCATCGAGGCTCAATATTTTTGGATGATTTTCCAATAACTTGGAGGGGGCATCAAGTAACAATGATGCTTCAAGGATTGAATATTCAGGCAATGCCGGAGTCACATTGTCTCGTATTTCCATTGGGATGTCATCAAGCCATAGGAAATTGCTGGCAACCAATGCGGCTTTCCTTCTTTTTAGAACCACTGCTTCAAGGTCGAGTTGTCTGTTTTGCAATGTGATGCGTGCTTCGGTGATGTCTATGGCAGCTTTGTCGCCTTCATCTACACTACGTTGTACGGCTTTGATTCTCGTGGAGGCATTTTCCAAGAAGGTTTCAAGTATGAACTGCTCGTTCGTGGTTTCAACCCAAGCAAGATATGCTTTGCTGGCATCGAACAGTAGGTTGTTTACTAGCAAGTCTCTATCTGCCTTGGTCTGTTCTTTGAAAAAACGTGCTTTTTTAAGTGAGGCCATACGTTCGTTAATCAAGAAACCTCGTGCCAACGAGAATGAGACGCCTGCTGCATACAGTCCATCTTTTGGGACAGTAAGGTTGGGGTTTATAAAATCACCTGTGTTTTCTTCAAATTCTGCCTTGAATTCGATGCCGTACCATGTTGGTATCTTGAATGTTGCACGGAGTTGATCGTAATATTCGGTATCTTTGAATGTCTTACGATCATAATCCACTTCGATCTTTGGATCGAAGCCGCCACGTGCCTTTAACAAATTGGCTTCTCCGACGCTCAATGTGAGTTCGGCTTGCTTTATAAGAGGATGGTGTTTTTTGACATAACCTAGATACTCTTCGAAGGATAGCATACTCTCTGCTGTGACTACAGAGGTTTGTGTCCACGCGGTTTTTACGCAAATAAATGAAAAGAGGATGATTATGCATTTGTGGATTGCTGTCATTTATTTTTTGTTTTTGTCTAATATTTTATTGTTTGGAGTGTAATAGTTGGGAGGAAAACCATTTAGTCGTCTCCATAGTTCGTACCAAATGGAAACATCTTCCAGCAGTGCGATGGTGTATGCTCCAGAACCAACTCGTACATTTTCTGGCCATGGATTTTCATTTTCATCTGGAGCGATGAGGATTCTGAATTTCCCATTGTCGCTAATGAATCGTTCTATGGCGACTACCTTTCCTGCATATGTTCCAAATGAGGCGTTTGGCCAACCGCTGAAGAAAATGGCTGGCCAACCATCGAATTGAATGCGTACGTTTTCTCCAAGATGCATCAACGGCAAATCTATGGGAGCCACATAGGTTTCTACGGCGAGATCGTAGTTTGCTGGCATTATGCCGACTATTTTCTCGCCTTCCTTGAATGTTTCTCCTATACCACCTTTTATGGCTCTGTTTATGTAACCATCCTGTGGGGCAGTAATGTAATACATGGCATTGCGTATTTCATAGTTGGAGGATTGATTGTCTAACTTGGATACTTGAGCTTCTGCTTCAAACTGGTTGGATGCTGCACTGAAGCGATCGCTTCTCGATTTTTCTATTTTGTTGGCATATTCCGCCATGATGCGATTAATTTCCAATTCGGCATTCATTATGGCATTTCTGCTTGCCAACAATTTGTTTTCTTGTGAAATTAGCTTTGCTTGTGTCTCTTGCAATTTCAAGCGTTTGTCTTCGACATCGGTTACAGCTTTCAACCCTTCAGCTTGGAGTATGGAAGTACGATCATACTTTTTTTGAGCAATGTCGAGATTCGTCTTGGCAGCTAGGAGGTCTATGCTATCGCTTTTCACCTTGAAGCGAGATTGCTTTAATTTGTTCTCGGCTTGCGAGAGCTTCAATGTTCGTTCTCCAACCAAAGCAGCGATTTGCCCTTCCAGTGCTTTTATTTTATCGCGATAAGAAATTACTGAGCGACTTTTTGCATCACGTTGTTGGTTGGTTCGTTCCACGAGACGAGGATCTTGATATTCGGTCTTGATCTCTGAGATGAAGAGAATGGTGTCACCTTTGGTTACATGATCACCCTCTTTCACATACCATCTTTCGATTCGACCAGGAATGGGTGATTGTATTGTTTGTGGTCTCTGATCTGGTGCGAGTGTGGTCACATAGCCATTCCCACTCACATTTTGAGTCCATGGAAGGAATAGTATGATGATTAGCATTAAGGCAAATATGCCCAAGAAGCGATTGAAGAACTTGTTGTGCTTGGAGATGAATACCTTTTCGTAGGCATTGTATTCTTCAAGTGATACCTTCTTGTTTAACGGGTTTTGTGATATGTTAAGCATTGTTCTTGTCTTTAGAAGTTATTCTTCCTCCCATAATTTCTATGGTTTGGTTGCAATGGTTTCTCCATAAGGCATTTCGACTGGAGACTATCAAGGCCCAAGGTCTTTCGGGAGCAGTCAAATACTTGATTATTCGTTCAGTTTCCTCTTTTTCAAAATGCTCCAATGGATCTTTCAACAAGAGTAACTTAGGATTGTGGATGATGGCCCTGGCCAATACTATGCGTTTGGATACCGTAAACGGAATTTGCTGACCCTCAGGGTAAAGTACCGTATTTATTCCGTTGGGTTGATCCTTAATGAAAGCAAGCAGGCCAAGCTCTTTGAGTACGATACGAAGGTGCTCTTGCGAGATGTCCTTTCTGCCAAAGGTTATGTTTTCGAGTATGGTATCCTCAAATGGAAGTTGGGAGGGAAGTACTTGCCCCACATGAGCACGATATCCATTGAGCCAGATGCCCTTCATGGAGACATCGTTGACGTACAAATCACCTTTGGAGGGCGTTAGGAGTCCAGAGATTATCTTCAATACCGTCGTCTTTCCAGAACCGGAAGCTCCTTCGAAGAGTATTCTGTCCTTGTTTTCTATGTTGAAATTGATGTTGCTCAATATTTCTTGGTCTTCAGGCGTGATGTATTTCAGGTTGTTGAGTTCTATGCGTAATTCGGTTGTATTTTCAAAAGGGTCTTCACCGTTCTGTGGTTCTAACTTTTTATCTACCACCTGTCCTATCTTTTCAAGAGAGGTTAACACGTCATAAAAGGATTCCAGACCTTTTATGAGTTTCTCGACTGAACTCAATACCAAGAGGATGATTATTTCTGCAGCAACGAATTGTCCAATGTTCATTTTTTGGTTAAGCACGAGCAAACCGCCAATGATAAGGAGTCCCATTGTAACCAAAACTTTGAAGCCGATGAGCTGAATGAATTGAAACACCAAAACCTTGAAATGATTTTCACGAGCTTCCAAGTAGTTCGTCGTCAGGTCGTCGTTCCTTTTCATTGCCAAGTTTGTGGCTCCAGATAGCTTGAAGCTTATGAGTGAGCGTGAGATTTCTTGAATCCAATGGGCTACCTTGTATTTGTTTTTGGATTCGACGAGACTGGTTTCTAATCCTTTCTTTGCTGTAAATTTGAATAGTATATATATGAGCAAGACCAGCAAGAACCCATAGATTATGAAAAATGGGTGATAGAATGAGAGTAGCATCAGCCCGAATATGATTTGCAAGGCTGAGGCAGGAAAATCAATCAATATCTTTGGCAATCCTTTTTGGATGGTCAGCACATCGAAGAAGCGATTTGCCAATTCTGGGGGGTAGTAGTTACGTAGTTCTTCTATTTTTATCTTTGGAAAACGATAGGCAAATTCGAAGGAGGCTCTTGTAAATATCTTTTGTTGCATATTTTCCAAGATGCGTATCTGCATCAATTGCAATAGGCCTTGAAAGGCAACACCAAGAGTTACCAATACGACAAGTACTATCCAGGATGTGGAGACTTGAGCACTTTGTAGGAGGTTGATGATGGCCTGTATTCCAAGTGGCAATGTCAAGGCCACGAGGCCAGCGAATATGGCATAGTAGAAGATTTGACGAATGTCTTTTCTATCTAATTGGAGCAAGCTTGTAAAGCGTTTCCAAGGGGATGTGATTTCTTTCATTGTAATGACCGAAAAGTCGGATTTCTATTAAATTGGGCATTGATGTCCATGGGGAGGCATATGCCTACCTTATGGAACGATGAGATGTTTGGGTTGCAATTGTGAGTTTGGCGTGAAGGCACGAGCCTCACTTTAAATGAATTCAGGTGGTGGAATGTTGATTTCCGAATACAAGTTGTCGTGCAAGGCAGCAAGATGGCCATACAAAGCACTGCGATCATCAAAACAATAGAGGCAAGGGGAGGAGGCAACGATTTGCAATTCTATCTTCTCTTCTTCATTTACTTGCTTTTCTTTTTCGTCTGCCCCTTTTTCTCCTTCGGCCTTGGTCAATTCGTGGTTGGAATTCGAAAGGAATGCCACAGTTTCATTTAATTGTGGGGTAACCAAGGCCAAAAACATCAGCACGAAAGTGAGATGTTTGAAGCATATTGTCATTGTGTTGCTTTCTAGGTTCATTTTATAGTTTTGAATACCAAATCCTTGTAAAATCTAACAATGTTGTTCTTCCCTTCCTCCACATCGGTAAGCGAAGGTAGATGTTTAGAGAAATAACGTTGATGATGTGCACCTTCAATTACAGTAGATACAAGCATATTGGGGAACTCAAATTCTGGGTTTATTTCAAGTACGATTTTTCCAACACGATGTACCACTCGTTTATAGGTTTTGTAGTAACCCTTTTCATTTTCCTTGTCTATGTCTTTGGTGTGATATGCCTTGGAAGATTCTGCAATGATTATCTTATGAAGCAGAACTTCATTTATGAACGAGATCGAATTGTCTTCATGAATATCTTCTGTCAATATGGATAGACAAGTCGATAGTCTTATTTTGGGATCATCTACATTCATAGTGGAAAAGACTAATTTATATTCAATCCAACTCCAATACCAACTTATTAAATATACCAGCAAGGAGTGCTTGCTTTCAAAATAACGATAGATGGAACTTTCGTTGGAACCAATGACTGTACCTAGTTTTTTGAAAGTAAAACTTTCAAAACCTAATTCGTCAATCATCTCAATGCTTTTGCTTACAATATTTTTACCCAAGCTTGTAAACTCGGGGTTTTTAATGTAATGCTCTGGTCCAATCGTTATTTTTATTTGCAAATTTCTCATATGTTGAAACAAATATAATGAAAGTAATACTATTAAAAAAAATAGTCTAACTTTTTTTTTTGAAGATTGAAGTGAGAATGGAGATGTCTTTAGACTATTTTCAATTGTTGGATTCCATTCAAAAAATGTCTTTTGGCATAGAGCACGGTACTTCGATTGTTTTTCCTATGATGGTAATGCTAAGGGTGAGGGAATTATATTATATAGATTGAGAAATCACCCTTTTTGGGTGAGGCATGATGAAAGTTAAGTACATAGTTTTGCCCAAAATTATAAATTTAACATCTAAATATCCATGAAAAAAAAATTACCATTACTGTTTTTTACAAACTATTTCTCGTTAAGGGAAACTTGTAGGAATTATTACGGAAACCCTTGTCTATTCATAAAATAGTTGTCTGCTCATAATAATGTTAAAAAACAAAACTCATAAGTTTTAACAAATAAAAAATAATGAAAAAAAAAGTATTTCTAGTATTAATTGTTGTGTTGTTTGGAATCTCTAAATCGATTGCACACCACAATTTATCAAATGTCTATATTGAATCAAAAGGGAAATTGGAGACAAGTGGCTCAACTGCTGAAACAGATCTAGCTCCATTGTTTTCCAAAAAAAGGAATTTTTTTAAAGAAATTGGCAATGATGCAGATAATCACAAATTTTCTGATTCATTGGGACTATATTATAAGATGTTTTCAAATTGTGAAACCATTGTACCTAACTATGATTTTGATTTTTCCAACTATATTGATGACTGCTGGGCAGAAGGAGACAATACTACCATAACAGAAGGGTTTAATGGTCAGGATGGTAGTTGGGCCAGCGATGGCTTTTTGAACTCGGGTTCTGTTGGGGCTGCAAAAATAAATTTGTATTCTGCTGGACAGAAAGATTGGTTGGTTTCACCTACATTCGATTTGTCTGCAGGGAATTATTTTTTAGTTTTCGATGTGGGAGTTGTTAAATGGAATGAAACTAATTATTCAAATATGGGTAGTGATGATGAGGTACAAGTATTAATATCCAACGATGATGGAGCAAGTTGGATTAATTTGGAAACATTCAATGCGTGGAATCTCCCCTCTAATTTAGGAGAGGAAAAGATATATGATCTATCTGCCTATACCTCTTCTTCAACCATATTCGCTTTTTGGGCTAGCGATGGAACTATAAATGATTCGGAAGATTATGATTTTTTCATCGATAATTTTTCGGTTACCAATGAAGTGTGCATTGAGCCAGAGTCTTTGACTGCAACCGATGTTACTATTGCCAGTGCAGTAATTGGCTGGGATTTGGTAACTGGTATGGAAACAGATTGGGAAATTGTAGTTCAGCCTAATTCCTCTGGTGTGCCTACGGGAGCAGGAACAGCTGTAACAGGAACAAATTCCTATGCCGCTACATCATTGGTTTCAAATACAAATTACGAATGTTATGTAAGGACCAATTGTGGAGAAGGGAATTATAGTTCTTGGGCCGGACCATATTTCTTTAGAACAAAATGTGGTGCTTTCGTACCAGAGTATACGTACAGCTTTCCGTCTTATAGTTTTGATTTTTGTTGGGCTGAAGGAAATGATACATTTGTAGGAGATGAACCAAATGAACAAAATGGAAATTGGACAACTGGTGACTTTTTAAATGAATATGGTTCAAGAGCAGCGAAAATAACCATTAGTGGCATTGGAGATAGAGATTGGTTGGTTTCCCCTACGTTTGATTTGTCTACCGGAGGTTATGAACTAAGATATGATGTTGGACTTACTGAATTTGGGACGACCAATTCTTCGAGCATGGGTAGCGACGATGAGATTCAGGTATTGATATCCAACGACGATGGAGCAAGCTGGATCAACTTAGAAACATTTAACGTAACGAACGCACCATCACATTCAGGTCAGGTCGAAGTATATAACTTGGCTGCTTATACTTCTTCTACGACAAAATTTGCCTTTTGGGTCAATGAAGGAACTGTCATTGACTCAGAGCAATATGACTTTTTTGTGGATAACTTCAATGTAAGATCGATACCTGCTTGTCATGAGCCAGGCATATTGACGACATCGGCCATTACAAATACAAGTGCGGTGCTAGGTTGGGCTGCGGTAACAGGATCAGAGACAGATTGGGAAGTTGTGCTACAGACTTCTGGATCTGGTACACCTGCAGGAGCAGGAACATCCACAGGGGGGGCAATTACTCATACCTCAACATCGTTGGTTCCAAATACAGGTTACGAATTTTATGTGAGGACCAATTGTGGAGGAGGAAGTTATAGCTCGTGGTCCGGACCCTATTTCTTTAGAACGAAATGTGATGTTTTTGTACCGGAGTATGAATATGACTTTCAGGTTTATGGTGCTGGATCCTGTTGGACAGAGGGGAATGGTACAAGTATAGCAGAAGGACCTAATGAACAGGAAGGTAGTTGGACAAGTGATGGTTTTTTAAATGTAGGCTCTGCTGGGGCTGCAAAAATAAATTTGTATAATACTGGACGAAAAGATTGGTTGATTTCTCCCGTATTTGATTTGTCTGCTGGAGATTATGGTTTGGTTTTCGATGTAGGCGTTACAGAATGGAATACAACTAATCAATTGAACATGGGAAGTGATGATGAGGTACAGGTCTTGATTTCCAATGACAATGGGGTGAATTGGATTAATTTGGAAACATTCAATACGTCGAACACACCTTCCTACTTGGGAGAAACCAAGACATATGATTTAGCGGGTTATACCTCTTCTACGACCAAATTCGCCTTTTGGGCTAGTGACGGAACTGTAAATGATCCACAAGATTATGACTTTTTCATCGATAATTTTAAAGTGCTAACCTACACAACCTTAAATGTTGGAGATTTAGAATATGAAAAAAGCTTTGCTTTTTACCCTAATCCAGTAGAAAATGTTTTAAATGTTTCAGCAAAAAGTCGTATCAATGGTTTAACGGTAATCAATGCTTTAGGGCAAACCGTAAAGGTGGCAACTCCTGGTTTGAACAACTACCAATTAGATCTTTCAGATTTAAACAATGGTGTTTATTTTGTAAAGGCAAGTATTAATAACAGCGAAGAAACTTTTAGAATTATTAAAAAATAACATTCACTAAAAGGAATAATAATCATAATAGGAAAATAAAAGGAGCAATCACTAGATAGTGATTGCTCCTTTTTGGCATAGACTTCGTCTAGTCTTCGATGATGCTTCAAAACTAATGCTGAACGGTTATTGATGATGCAAAAGCTGAAAAGCGGTTAACGAGTTTAATGTATCGTTATTCAATAAATAATGTATCGGTAGGACTTGAGTTATCTTTGAAACATAAAGTCATAATTGAAAATAAAGATGTTTTCAGGCGTTTAAAAGAGTCAAATGAGAAAATCAATTGACTGCTTATCATATTGGATTAGATGCACTTGAAATTATCAAAGAAATGAGACAAAACTCATATTAAAAAGAAATTGATAAAATTCACATATTGTAGTAGTTTAAATACAGGCAGAAGCTTTCTTTTAGCTTTCAAAAATATGTTTTTCTATTATTGAGAATCAAAATAAGTTTCATGAGCATGATAATGGAGTTAAGATACGTAGTTAAAGACAATTTTGGTATATTTAGTGCAAAGTTTAATAACCAAGTCTAGTCTTTCTTAATTTGATTATAAAAAATAACAATACAAAAGTTTTCTGTTTTTTTTTAATTGTACTGTTAGTAATTATTCAGTTAAATGGTCAGTCAGAAAAAAATAAGAGTTCTCATAACAATGCCATTACTTTCAACTTAACAGATATAGACTTTAAAAGTGCTGACAAAGTACCGCTCAAAGTCGAAAGTCTATTTTATTGGAAGCAGTGGCCACTAGATAGCAGTTTCAATTTTAATGAGCATCTACTAAAAGACTCAGACACGATGTCTTGGCCTCCTGCCTTATGGACCCAAAAAGACTATGAGAGTCAAGGCTTTGGTACCTATGCATTCACAATTGAGCGAAAAGACACAATTACACCATTGATTTTAGAGCTAAAGAGAGGTCTCGGTGCACTAGAAGTGTGGACAAACAGCGAAAGAATTTATTCGCACGGCAAAATCTCCAAGACTATAGACGGTGAAGTGTGCGATGGAAGACCTTTAAGAATTGATTTGCCTGGTCAACAACGAACAACATTGTTTTTTCTTGTTTCAAATCACAACAGTCGTTTGGGAGGAGGGTTTCCTTTGGCAAACACTATAATCAAGAAAGAATACTTTGAAAAAGTAAACAAAACAAAGCCTATATTAGAAGCTGTACTTACCATTTTGATATTGCTTTTTGGGGTCTATCAAGTCATCCGCTATTTTCATTTAAAAAAATACCCCTACTTTCTGTATTTAGGGTTGTTCTGTCTTTTTGGAGGGTCAAGACAACTGTTTGTTGGAGAGTCACTTATCTATAGTTTTATTCCAGATATTTCATTTGCTATAGTTCAGAAAATGCGATACATTGGATATTACGGAGGTCTGCTTTTCGTCTTTCTGTACCATCACAAACTTTATCCTAACTATTTTTCAAAATTATATGAGAAGACCATGGTATCCATCATAGTGGCTGGTATTCTTTACGTGGTATTTGCATCGGTATACCATACTACTTTTAGCGCTCCTATTTTTCAAGTTTTGGGATTGGTCATCATATTGTCTGGCTTTTATCAGATGATAAGAGCGGTGAGGGATAAACGACCCTATGCCTATGGTATGCTCATAAGCATGTCCCTAATGAGCATAATTTTAATCAACGACTTGTTAAATGCCATGTCATTGTTGGAAACCGATTACTTTGCCAATGTTGGATTACTGTTTTATATTATTTATCAAATTGCCATAACTAATTTGGTACAACATCAGACCGAGAAAAAGATGTCAACGCTCTTTTCGGAGATTTCTGATTTATCGACTAAAATTAGAAGTAAGGAAGAGGAGGTGTCACATTTGCGAATCGAATCTTTTCAGCAATTAAAGTCTAAAGAAAAACTCGTAGAGAATCTTAAGAAAGTTGATACCAACAATTCATCATTTACAATTCCTGCATTGATTGCCAATCTTAAATCAGAATTGCTTGAAGATGCGCAATTAAGATTAATAAAGAATGATCTGGAAGCATACAATCACGAATTTATTCGACGCCTAAAAACACTTCACCCAAATCTTACCCTAACTGATTTGGAAATATGCTCCTATTTAAGGATGTCCCTTGGACGAAAAGAAATCGCAAGATTGCGTTTTACTTCTGTCGATGCTGTTAAAAAAACAAGAAACCGATTGCGAAAAAAATTGGGCATTTCTTCAGAAGTTGACTTAGTAGATTATTTGAAATCTATTTGAGAACGTTCAGTTTTTCATATTTTATTCAATTGCAATGTGTTTTATTTTAATTGATTGTCAATGAGTTAACCTGTTGTCACCCCATGTGTACCCCCATCTTTTTTTGTCCTTTTAAGGCAAGCCCCTTTATTTGTTGCATGAAAAGAATTAAAGCCCTGATTAATCTTATCAAGGATAATTTTAATCAAAAGGAGGAAGGCACAAAGGCTCTTGAAATTGAAGCTTTGAAAAATGAAAAACATAAACTCGAAAATACGCTTGAAGAATTGACTATTGTCGAACAAGAGTTACGTGATTTTAATCGAAGGTTAAATTAAACGCCGCGTTGAAGAAATAAATTAACATCTAGCCCTTAAATAACACCCAAATGAAAACAAAACTACTTATACTAATTATTTTATTGCTTCCATTAATAAACTTTGCACAGGATTGTGTTAGTTTAATGAAACCTGTATCACTCTCTGAGCGTGTTTCAGAATCATCTCTAATCATTGAGGGTAAAATTCTCAACAGTAAAAGTTACTGGGATGAAAATCAACGACATATCTATACGGTACATGAAGTAACAGTATACAAAAGTTTAAAAGGAAACGCTGCTTCTACCGTAAATGTTGTAACCCAGGGGGGGCGTGTTGGTACGATTGTTCAAACCGTTTCCAATGCCTCTCAATTGCAAATAAATGACGAAGGTACTTTTATGTTAAAGCCTTTTAGCAGTTCAGTCCTAAGCTCAGTAAATGGTTTTGAACTGGTTGCTGCTGCACAAGGTGTCATTAAATACAATCCATTTACTAACAGAGGCAGTGATTTATTTACCACTTACAATTCGATTACGAATGACGTATATAATTCTATCCAGCAACTTACGGGCTCTGGTTATACAGAATTACAAGCAAGACCTATATTCTCCAACAACAATAAGTCTAGCTCTAATTCTCCAATTTTATATAGTTTTTCGCCATTAACGGCTACGGCAGGAACACAAACGCAATTTACCATAACGGGTAACAACTTTGGTACAACGCAAGGAAGTATAGGGTTTTCAAACGCAAATGATGGTGGTGCTTCCTATACCTATGCTTTAGACAGTCAAGTCATTAGTTGGTCAAACACCGACATTGTGGTTGAAATACCCAGTACTGCCGGAACAGGTTTTATAAATATTGTTACAGACAGCGGCGCTAATGAGGAAAGTACAGTGCCATTAACCATAGAATATGCTCAGCTTAACCCTGGCGATGGTACTACGGCCTATCCGGCTGCATTATATGATCAGGATGGTAATGGTGGATTGTCTTTTGTTTACCATACGGGATTTGATGGTTCTATAGCCGCTACTTATTTCGAAGCCGCTTTTGAGCAATGGAATTGCGAATCGCAACTAAATTTTACATTTAGTGGTACAACAACAACAAATGCCACAGGAAATGATGGGGAAAACATCGTGCAGTTTGACAATGGTAGTCTTTTAAGCACCGGGGCTTTAGGTGTTGTTGTTAATACGTATAATGTTTGTTCGGCGACAAATAAAGCGATACCAATCGATATGGATATCGTTTGGGACAATACCACTAACTGGTACTACGGAAGTGGTAATCCGGGAGCTACGGAATATGATTTTAAATCGGTGGCCTTACACGAAATGGGACATGCGCATCAATTGGGCCATGTGATCGATGATGACCTCATCATGCACTACTCATTAGGGAATGGAGTTAATAAATATGTACTGGACCAGCTGGATATTGATGGTGCTAATCATATTATGAGTGTGTCTAGTACTAGTGTTGGATGCGGATTATCAGCCATGACAGGACAAAACTATTGTTGCGATGACATCACAATTACCACTCAACCTTCAGTGCCAGATGTTTGTGATACAGAAGTCTTTACAATAAGTGCAGATGGAACGGATTACAGTAGTTTACAATGGCAGGTCAATGATGGGAACGGTTGGACAGATTTAAGTAATGATAGCGTGTATTCTAACGTGACCACGACTACTTTAGGAGTAATTGCAGACACCAGCATGGATGATTATATGTATCGATTGGCTTTTGGAAACACTTGTAATGAGGTGGCTTACTCCAATGAAGTAACCGCAAATATAGATACCCTTCCAATAGCTTCGATTACTACAGGAAGCACAGCCTGTTCTGGAACGATAACATTTGCATTCTCTGAGGACCCAAATAGAACCAACCTTGAGTTTAGTTTAGATAATGGCTCAACCTATCCTTACAATTATGCAGATACTACATCGCCACAAACAATTTCGGATATAGGAGTAGGTGACTACACCATTTGGGTTCGTTGGGGCGATGATGACTGCCCTATTGAATTAGGGGACTACACTGTGAGCTTAGATGATAGTGGTTGTTACACCAGTATTCCAGATGCTAATTTTGAGGCGGCTTTAGAAGCTTTAGGTTACGATGATATTTCTGGTGACAACCAAGTACCTACTGCCAATATTGAAACAATAACGTCATTAGATGTTTCTTATAAAAGTATTTCGGATTTAACAGGAATCGAAGATTTCACCAGTTTATTGGAATTAGACATTCGTAACAATAATCTAAGCACTGTAGATATTAGTAACAACGTATTACTAACCAGTTTTAAAGTACAGAATAATAATCTTACTTCTATTGACGTCAGTAATAACACAGATATTACATTTTTAAATATAACCAACAATGCAGTAACAAGTTTAGACGTATCCAACAATGCACTGCTTTCAGAATTATATACAGCCGGCAATGCAATAACCAGTGCAGATTTAAGCAACAACCCTAACTTAACGATAGTGGGTCTAAACCCTAATAACCTGTCAAGTTTAAATATTCAAAACGGGAACAATACAGCCATAACCACATTTGCGGCAAACGGCAACCCCAATCTTACCTGTGTTTTAGTCGATGATGCGGCGTATTCTTCAGCAAATTGGACAATCATTGATGCACAAACCTTTTTTAGTGATGTAAGTTGCTATACAGCCATTCCAGATGCTAATTTTGAAGCTGCTTTAGATGAATTAGGCTATGATGATATTTCTGGTGATGGTCAAGTACCAACAGGATATATAAATAGTTTAACGTCTCTGAATGTCATTAACAAGAATATTTCTGATTTTACAGGAATAGAAGCATTCACATCACTAACAACTCTTTTAATAGCATCAAATTCTACAACATCTTTAGATTTAACGAGTAATACATCACTACAGTATCTCGATGCAGCAAGTTGTGATATTGAAAATATTCAACTTACAGGACTAACACAACTTATAGAGGTACAATTAGCACTTAATAATCTTACGAGTTTAGATTTTACAGCCTTTCATAATCTGGTTGATATACGTTTAAATAGTAATGATTTAACAGAACTTAATCTTAGAAATGGTGCTAACAGCATAATATCTGTTTTAGATATTAGCAGTAATGATGATTTGACTTGTGTTTTTATCGATGATCAAGACCTCTTAACAACTGCAGATGTTTATTACGATAGCCATACTAATTTCTTTACGGGAGATTATTGTGATTATACAGTGATTCCAGATGCCAATTTTGAAGCTGCATTAGAGGCATTAGGTTATGATGATTTTTCAAATGATGGCCAAGTACCAACCGAATTAATCGAAGTCGTGACTTCGTTAACCATTTCAAATTCCAATATTGCTGACCTTACCGGAATTGAAGATTTTACTGCTCTACAAGCACTTAATGCCAATAATAACGATTTAACTGAAATAAATACAACCACCTTAGTTAACCTGCAAAGCCTTTGGTTTAATAATAACGATATTGCTGCTGTAGATTTAACGACTAATATCTTATTATCTGACATAAGATGTAATCACAACAATCTTACAGAGCTAGATACCGCCTTACTTCCTAATTTAATTAAAGTTTATGCCGAGAGTAATCAAATTAATGCATTAGACTTTTCTAATAATAGTGTACTTGCTATGCTGTTTATTGATACTAATGATTTAGTGAGTTTGGATTTGACCAATAACACAGCTTTAACACATTTAGATGTTAAAGGAAATGATTTAGAATTTCTAGATGTTAGAAACGGGAACAACACGAGTATTACAGAATTTGAAACACAACTTAATAATCTCAATTGTATTTTAGTTGATGATGTGGCTTATAGTGAAGTCAATTGGATTAATATTGACGCTACTACCAACTTTACACTAAGTTATTGCAATTATACAGCTATACCAGATGCTAATTTTGAAGCAGCATTAGAAGCTTTAGAATATGATGATATTTCTAGTGACGGACAAGTACCTACAGCACTAATAAATGGAGTAATAACTTTAAACGTAAGTTCTAAAAACATTTCTGATTTTACAGGTATAGAAGATTTTACAAGCCTAACACATTTAGAATCTGGCTTTAATAGTATCACAAGTATTGATTTAAGTAATAATTTATTACTTGAAGAATTTAGTGCCAATAATTGTAATTTAACGAGTATTGATATTACTGGTCTTAATTTTCTTGAAAAATTGCAGGTTAATGAAAATCAAATATCAGCTATTGATTTGTCAACAAATACAAATTTGGTAAATCTAAATGTAAGAGATAACCTATTATCAAATATAGATATCACTAGTAATATAGCCTTAGTAGTTATTGACTGTGGTGAAAATGATGACCTAACAACTGTTAATTTTTCTAATAATAGTCAACTTAAAGAGGTTGAGATTGCAAACGCGCCAGGTCTTACAAGTGTTGATTTATCACAAAACCAAAATCTTGAATATTTGGATGTGTCTAATGCTGATTTATCATATCTAAATATCCAAAATGGAAACAATATCAATATAGGAAATAGTGACTTTTATGCAGATACAAATCCTAATTTGAACTGTATAATAGTAGATGATGCATCTTACAGTACTACAAACTGGACTTACATTGATGTACAAACCAGTTTTACCGATACATTTTGTACCACAGATTACACATTAGCTATTGATGTTTATTTACAAGGTGCAGCCATAAACCCTAATACAGGAGAAGAAACCTTAATGCGCGATGACTTAAGAGTAGCAGGATTGTTACCAACAACTAGTCCATACAATACAGAAACTTGCGACAGCACCGTTTTTGATGTGACAGGAAGTGATGCCATTGTCGATTGGGTGTGGATTGAGTTGCGTGATACTGTAGATCAAACAGTAATCTCTGCGTCTCGCTCAGCACTCTTACAACGAGATGGAGATGTAGTAGATGTTGATGGAACATCTCATCTTACATTTTCGCTAGAGCAAGATGCGTATTACGTCGCCATTAAACACCGTAATCATTTGGGTGTTATGCATGATACCAGTCCATTGTTTTTTAGTGACGCTACAACGACAATCGATTTTACGGATGCAAACAACCAAATTACCTATGGTACCAATGCCCAAACCACCTTTGGCATGCCAAGTGGCGTAGCAGCGATGTGGGCTGGTGATGCCAACGGCGATGGGCGCTTGAATTATTCGGGAGCCTTGTCCGATGTTCCAGGAATGAGAAGTCAGGTCTTTAATGATCCAGACAACTCTGTGTTTGGTGGGCCGCCTGTGGCTAGCTACCCTTCGCAAGGGTATAACGGTACAGATGTGGACATGGATGGTGTAACTGTATACTCAGGAGCATCAAGTGACGTATTGTATGTTAGAAATAACATATTCAACAATCCATCAAATTCAGTCTTTGGAGGCCCTCCAACATCAACGTATGTCTTTATACAACAACTACCGGAAGGCGCAAATTAACTTATGTAATTCAACTTTCGACAATGTTGTAATTGGAGCCAGGCAGCAAGAGCTTTGGTAGGCAATGACAATGTAATTTTAGGAGCAGATGTAGGAAGAGTTGTAACCAGCTCTAATGATAATGCTATTATTGGAAATGAAGCAGGGTGCGAATTTAATAGCAGCAGATGGCAATGTTTTAAATAGGACATGGATCTGGTTATAATTTAACCTATGGAGACGGCAATGTCTTTTTAGGAAACCAAACAGGTTTTGACAATGCTACAGGAGACGACAATGTATTCATTGGCTCCAATGTAGGCTTGGATAATACAACAAACAGGAAGCAGCAATACGTTTGTGGGAGCTAGGGCAAGTAATGAACAAGATTAAGACCTTTGCCAAAAAAAGCAGAGATTGGATTCCTATTTAGATATACTCAAGTTAGTATTACCAGAATTGCTGGTTACCCATTTTGATATTGTTAAACACGAGACAAAGGACAAAGTACTTCATTTGTATTTTGAAGAGAAAAAAGACACCCCAAAGGAATTTACCTCGGGCATTATTATCTCTCACGGATTTCATAAAGAGGTTATGATTCAGGATTTTCCATTGAGAGGCAAGAATGTTTATCTACATATTAAGCGCCGACGCTGGCTAAACAAGACTCGTGGAGAGGTCCTTCAAAGAGATTGGGATTTAGTTGCACAGGAAACTCGTATGACTGTTGAGTTTGTTGCTTTTTTAAAAGTACTTGGTCAATACTAGATGATTGCCATACCATTGGTAGTTTTTATGGCGTCAATGGAAAGAAATTACAACGTCAATACCGGGATTGTCTAAGTGAGTTTAAAAAATGGAAAGATAAACCACACACAAAGCAAAGGCAAGAAAGGAGCTATCGTTGCCATACTGTCAGAAACTAAAGCAGACCTACAGGACATTAGAATCAAACATCGATGGGAAGCTATGGATCAGGAAAATGAGCAAATCAAACAGGCCAAGGACAAACAAGTGGAACATACACCTGAAATATTCCCTAACGGGGATACCAGAAAGCAGCTCTTAGCTAGAAGTAGATACTTACTCTACAAAGCACCTAACAATTGGACACAAA
>JAHDHI010000056.1 GCA_020631395.1 Bizionia sp. | reverse complement strand
TGCTCCTCTATTTATTACTAAATTGTATCCCAAAGCAACGCAGGACACACAACGTTGGGTAACACCGGTAGCCGTTGCACAAGTCCTTAATTAGCAAAAAACAAACTTTATACAAGCCTCTCTAACAAGGTTTTCATTCTATCCGTATAGATTGAGGTCTCATTTTCAACAATCTTATCTGGAAGAATAGAGCTTTATAAAAGGCCTCTTTCGTCATTTTAACGAAGAACAAGCAGCTTGCTCCGCTCGGCCATAGTTTGTCGCTAGCTTTGCTTAGTGGCGATAAGAGTAAGAAATCCCGTTACTAAACCAAGGGCTAGTTTCCAACTAGTACAGGTAAGATTTACTGCCATGGACTATATCCAACAAAAGCGCAATGCAACAGAATTTGTTTGGTGTTTGGGGGAAGTGTGATACTTTTAGCAAGAAGTTGCATGTAAGCTCCCCAAAAAACCGAACTGTTTGAAAGTGTAAAAATAGTATTAACTTTAAGCAGTAAAAATGAGAAAGAGTAAATTTTCCCCAACGCAAATCGCCAAGATTCTAAAAGAATTTGAAAACGGCAAGTCTGTAGACCAAATCAGCAGAGAACATAAGATAAGTTCGGCATCGTTTTACAAATGGCGTTCCAAGTACGCCGGGATGAATTCCAAAGAACTCAAGCGTTTGAAGGAGCTGGAAGAAGAGAACACTAGGTTAAAGCAAATGTATGCCAGTCTGGCCTTGGATCATCAAATGGCAAAAGAGGTCATAGCAAAAAAGCTTTGAAGCCTTGTCGCAAACGAGTCATAGTCAAAGAACTTGCTCATTACGGCATAAACAGGGCGTGTCGTGTTTTGAACATAAGCAAGAGTGTATACTATTATATGCCTTTGACAAAGAATGATGCAGAAATAGAGTGTGCTTTGCTAAAAAAGGCAGAGGAACACTCCGAAGAAGGTTTTTGGAAGGCATAAATCATACTTGGAGTATGGATTTCGTGACAGATGTTCTCGAGAACAAACGGAGATTCAGAGCCTTCAACATCATTGATGATTACAACAGGGAAGCCTTGCATGTAGAAGTGGATTTTTCTTTGCCCAGCAATCGAGTCGTTTGGGTTTTAAATCACTTGATAAACAAAAGAGGCAAGCCAAAGAAGATCAGGATGGACAATGGTCCCGAGTTTATCGCCAAGATAACCGGGGAATGGAGTCAAATGCATAATATAGAATTCCTATACATACAACCTGGAAAGCCAACGCAAAATGCCTTTGTGGAACGATTTAACGGTACTTACAGACGCGGTGTTTTGGACAAATACATTTTTGAGGACATCAATCAAGTCAGAGAACAAACTCAGATATGGATGCAGGATTACAACAATCATCGACCACATGATGCTCTAGGTCAATTGTCTCCTGTAAAATATGCGGAAATTAATTCTTTTGGGGATAGTCCCAAGAGAATAAAAAACAATAACTTTATCAAAGTTTTAGAAAATTAAGCCGTTCTATCTAGGGGAAGTTTACAATTAGTTTTACCACTCTTTACAAGTTATGTGTCTATTTTGATATTTCTTTCAAAGATTTTTTTGAAAATTCATTTGAAGAATTAACTTAGCTAAACTCCTCCCTACGAATAAAATTTAATACTTATTTATGGAAATCGTTAAAATAGTTTCTCCTTTAATTGGAGTTTTGTTAGGTTTTGGACTGGCTCAGTTTGGAGAGTTTTTTAAAGAAAGAAAAGCCAAAAAGAAAACATTAAAGAAACTCCTTTTTAATTTACTTGAATTAAATAATGTTCTTGATCAAGAATTAGATTTTGAAAATTCTATTAGTGATTTCATGAATAAATTTCTTGAACGATTCCCAGAAGAAGATCAAAGGCAATCTAAATCAGAACTACCTTTGGTTATAGATTATCTTAGTACAAACTTAAAAGATCACTTTATAGAAAATGAGAAGGTTTCTTATTTGGAAGAAAACATTGATTCGATAATTCATGATTTATCAGAAATATACCCTCTATTTGCTTATGAGCTTAATGGTCAATATAAGGTAAAAGAGCATTTAAGAAAAACTGAAGATTATTTTGATAAAGTAACTCAAATCACAGAAGAGGAATTCCCTGTCGATATTAAAAATTGGATGACTCCCAAGATTACTTCAAAATTGATAAAAAGGTTACAAGACTACATTTTGGAAATTTCAAAGTCTATTGGAAGAGGCACATATAAAGAGGTGAAAAATAATATATTAGATAAATCCAACTCTGATAATCCAGAATTGGATAAATTTCTCAATGAATATTTTGATAAAGTTCAATCCCTATCAAATAATGACTAACAGATAATAAGCGTAAACTTTTTAAGTTATACCAATGTTAGATGCAATATCCATTTTAAGTTTAGAAAAGGGTTTATTACTAATGTTTGTTTCAAAAATTTCTTCACCAAATAAATCCATTTTAATTGTCAATTCACTATAACCTGTTAATCTTGATATTTCTTTTACTTTACTTTCAGGATAGTTAACCTTCAAACGAATTAAATCAAGAGCCTTATCCTTATGAAATACAAAACGACCATTAATTTTAAACATTTTTAAGTATTCGTTAATAAGGGCTTCATTTTTATAAACTATTTGTTTGAGTGTAAAATCATTTCCACTATTAATATCTTTCAGGTTCTTTGGGTAGAATATTTCAAAAAAGAAATCCTTATCTAATGTAAAATCTTCTGATGAAGGAATAATATATTTTAAGTCATCACTTAAAGTGAAATCTGTTGCCTTTTTAAATTTTGAATTACAAGAAAAACAAGATGGCACTAAATTATAAAGGCAAAGGGATAAGTAAGGATATTTAGATTTAGGTAAAACATGATCTAATGTGAAATGATTGTGAGTATTCTTAAAATTAAATTTTGAAATGCGGTTTTTAAGTTTTGAAGATATGTTCAAATCAGAAATCTTTTTAATTTTTCCATTCTTTCTAAGGTTAATAATTTTTTCCGCAACCTTATCCCCAACGCCATTGATTATTTTTAACTCATCTATACTTGCTGAATTCACGAAGTCTAACTCATCAATATAATCTGATATATCCTTAAAAGAGTTGATGAAATCAATATTACAATAAAAACAACTCGAAATTTGAACATCATTTTGATGCATGTAAAACGTGGCAATAAAAGGTTGATTTAAACCGTAATTAAACTTGCTCTTGAATTTCATTCTGCTGTAAAAACTCAATCCTTTGAGGTCTTTTTCTATTATTTTGATTAATTCAATAAGCTCTGAGAATGATGCCGTTATTAGTCTTTCAAAATTTAGGGGTTGACCGAGGTAAGTGACTTTTTTGAGGTGCTTATTAATATAATTAATATCAATATCCTTTCTCAATGAATTCAAATATGCTTTTTCAAATACAGCTCTATCCTTCTTGTCTTTTGGATATGGAATTTTAATCATTTCTTACTTTTTAGTTTATTTATCTCTTTCTCCAATTTGGCAATTCTAATTTCCCTATAACTCTTTCCTATTAATTTGTTTTCTATAAACTCAATATGATTCTCCAAAATACCTTTAATCACATCATCCCCCATGCTTTCAACTATAAAATGAAATTTATGCCTAATAGAGATATATTCTTCATTTAGAGCCTTTCTTGATTTCTCTGATTTAGCATCTACAACTTTATAATAGAATTCAACTACTTCCTTGATTCTGTCCGAAACAAATTCTCCTATCGATGCATCCATAAAGAAACTATTTGATAATAGATCGTGTATATTAGCTCCAAAGGTGTTTTCTTTCTCTAACTTAGATTTAATGGCATTGCCTTTTCCATCCTTTTCTAAAAATATAACATTTTGTTTAGGTAAATCTGATAAAACAAATGGGCTATGTGTTGTTATTAATAGTTGGATTTTCCTTTCTGTAAATAGTTTTTTAACAAAGGATATTGCTTCATTAAAATATCTTCTTTGCCATTCAGGGTGAAAAGTAATTTCACCTTCATCAATGAATAATATTATTCTTTCGCTTTTAGTCGCTTCTTCCAGAGATTCTCTCAAATTAATATTTTGTTTCGCCCATAAAAGACGAGAAAAAAAGTTTACTAAATTTTGTTGACCTGAACTCATTTTATGGTCAAACTCGTAGTGAAAATGCAACCTATGGTTAGTTAATTCATTAGTAATTGTAATTATTTCATTGAGTAGTTTTTTCTTGTTTTCAGTATCAATATTAATCTGCAAAAGAGCAAACAATGTATGAAGTTTTAATTCTCTTTCGTCATAATCACCAAAATCATGTCTGCTTAATTTTTCAAATTCAATTTCCCATATTCCTAATTCTATTAACTCATCTAATAATTCACTTAATTTATAAAGTAATCGAGTTAATGCTTTATCATCAATTTTAATCTCATTGTTGAATATGAAATTGGCAAATTCCCCATTCGGGAACTCATTATCTATTAACAATATTTTGAAGAGTTGAATGAAAAAGAGTTTTTTAAATTGAGCTTTTTTATAATTAGGTTCTATTTTATAAACATCATAACCTGTTAATTTCGGCTCATCTACTTTATATTCCTCTATACCATATAATGATGAAATTTCATTTTCAAGATCATTAAGATCTCTTTGGTTTTTATTAAGTAATTTCTTTTTTGGATCACTATCTAATTCATCTTTAGTTATGTAGCGGAAATGTAATAATCTGTTATTAATCCTATGATCAATTGAAATAATCATTTTTGTTGGTAGATGACCAACCAAACGCTTCATCTCATTTTCATAATTAATAATAAAATTAGATTCTCGAATTTTTTCGTTCCTAAAATGGGCATACAATGAATCTGTTTTAGTTTTATTAAAGGTTCTGTCGTTTTCTATATAATGTTTTAAAAAATGGTACAAATCATTAAAGGCAAGGTAGCTTGTTGATATATTAGATAGATTACTTCGAACTTGAATCATTCGAAAGTCAAAAGAGGGGTTAAAATAGATATATCTATTCTTTTCCATGCTATGCCATCTCATTTCTCCGTTGCCACCGTCCAAAGGTGCTTTATCATAATAGCTCTCGGTATATCCTTTATTTTTTAACTCTTGTTTATTTTTAACCACAATAGACTTATGAATAAAAATCCTCTTCCCAAGTATTATTATACCTTTATTGTTCAAACCAAAAGTTGATAAACCATGATTTGAGACATGAGCCAAATTATAGTTAACAAATTCCGCAAGATTTGTTTTTCCTGACCCATTTTTACCAACTATCCCAGTTACACCAAGTATTGAATCTCCGAAAAACCCCAATGGGGTATTTTCCTCTGATTCAAAAATTTTTAACTCTTCATTTTTATACTCAAATTTTTCATTCTCACTATGATTGAAATTAAAACCTATTTTTTTTAAGTTTTTATAATCTTCTATCCATATATATTTTAATTCCATATTGCTAAAGGCTTATACTAAATGTTTATAATAAATCTCTGATAGCTTAGAGCTGAACTCTTTTTTTAATTCTTTTTCTACTGCCTTTGATAACTCTTTAATTCCTTTTAAACTTTTTAGAATATAAATATTATCAGAAGCCAATACCCATTTAGCATCAAAATTTGAATAATCATAGTCTTTGGGTCTTAATAACCATCTTTCATAGTCTGAGATTTCTGTAAATAAATCTAACAGCTCTGAATTCCTATCAAAATCCAAAATATTAAGTAGTATTACAAAATTGTAAAATATGTGACCCTTAAATACAGGTTTTCCATCTTTAAACTCATTCGTAAAACCTTCCTGTTGGTAATTGCTTCTCTCTTCAACATACCTTTTGAAATAGTCTTTCCTCTTATAATCAAATAAGCCTTTTCTAATCAAGTGATCATAAAAATCAAATTCAAACTTTTCATCTAACTCTTCTTCAATTTCATTGATTAGAATCTTTTTGTATTTATCATCAGCTACTTTTAAAATATATGATACATAAAACCATTTGGAAACACCGTTAATATTTGCAACTGCTTTTTTTATGAGACGCTTATCCTTTATTTTGTAATGAGGATGGTGTTTAAATATTGCTTTGCATACAGATTCAATTAACTTTTCATATTTGTTGTTATTTGGCTTATCCCTATCAATAGATATTTCAAATATTCTCAGCATTTGTTCTTCTGAAAAACAATTACCTTTATCTAATATTAACTTTCCAAACTCCTCTATCTGATACCATGCTAATTCTTCTTCAATAGATAAGAATGCAATCATGGCTTCAATAATTCCTTTGAAATAATTCTCTGAAAAATTGATCTTACGAAGAAGCGTAAACGCATTTGATATTAAACCAGAATACCTCTCTTTAAATTGTAAGTCAACCAAGTATTCTTCGAGTATTTTATTTTTAAGATACGTATTAGCGAAAAGACCTTTATCATAATAGGAAGAAAAAAGATTGGAAATATTCTTAATTAAAACTCCTTGATCTTCTAAGTTAACTTTTACTGAATCAACTTTCGAGAATATCCTTTTGAATTCTTTAGGGTAAATATTCATCAAAAATTCATTTAGATAAAATGAATTAATCCTATTTAACCCCATCCCTTTTGTTAAATAGCTTAAAATAAACCCTTCAAAAGTTTTGGCAGAAAGCAACTTATAATCATGAAACACATTAAATATTATCCTATTCTTATTAAGATGTAGTTGAAGTCTGTTATACTCATCTGCTAATTCAAGAATATGACTTGTTCCCATGTGACTATCATTCACATGGTCATAGTGAAGTTTTAAATTCCTAATTTTTTCAAGCCTATCATATACCTCTTTTCTAACGGAAAGAAATAATTTTTCGTCCTTTACTTTGAGTAAATAGTTTCTAACATCATCGCTAATACTATACTCAATTTCATCATAAAGAATCTTGTTAAGATCAATATCTCTTATCTCCTCCTTAATCTCAATACTATCTCTTAACTTCTTGTCCTCCCAAATTAAGTTATGTAAATACTTCATATTTAACTTAGCCAAAAAATATTCAACTTCAAAGCCTTCCTTATTTTTGAGTTTTGTACTTAACTTTTTGTAAATATTAAATGCGGTTTTATAATTATTTGTCTTTACAAGATAATTACCGTATCCATACTCTAAAGAAATTGAATTTTCATCGCTTTGAGCGACTTTTAATTTACCTAAAAGGTGCTTCAAATCAAGGCTTTTAAAATTGCAAGAAATGCAATCACAAGAAGTGAATTTAAGTAAATCTATACTTTTAGTAAAGCCCTCCTTTTCAGAAAAACGAAAATGGTGTTTATGAGAAAAACCAATACCATGAGATCTTGAAACAATTACCCTCTGATAATCTTTAATACAACTTATTTCTGTTATTTGTGAATGATTTAAAAACTTAATCGATTCTTCAATCTTCTTTCTGTATTCAATTACTTTTAATTCAATAAGTTCTTTTTCTAAATCATCTGAAATCAATATCTCACCTTTATTACAATCAATGCCTTGAAAAAATTCATAAATTTTATCATTCAAAGTCATTAAACTTCCTTTCCTATAATGCCAAACGTATTCGTTTAAGATATTGAAAGGTTTTAAACTCGATAAGTAATTAGGGGCAACATAATTAAATCCTTTAAACCTCATCAAGGATGTGTAAATTTCATCAAGGACATGTCTTGGCTTTTCATTTTCTTTTAATTCTAAACTACTTATTTTAAATAGTTGTTCAGTACTTGAAGCACCATTTTCCTTAATGAATCTATCTTTATGGAAAAGGAATAGTAATTCCTTTAATTTATTTTCGTCTTTTAACTCTTCCAGAAAAAACACTTGGTACTTCCCTCGAAAATTAGAGTAGAATCGAATTTCTTTAAAATTGGAGACAATTACCCATTTGCATTTTTCTCCCATTTTCGAGGCATATTCAAATGCTTGACTTACTGGTGATTTTGAATCTTTTCTTTTTTGTTTCTCATCGAGGTTAGTTTTAGCATCTTTAATTTCTATAACAGCCCTAACATCATTATTCTTCTTATCTTTTGTGAAGTAACCTAACGCACCATCTACTTTAGTTCCGTCAACTTTAGTTTTAACTTCTTCACTTAAAGTCCAAAAATTTGAATTACCATAATTAAAGCTCAGAACATTGCCAAAAAACTCGTTTAAAAATCTTGATTTTAGTTCTTCTTCCTTTAGACTTTCAAGTTTTCCTGATTTCAGTTCCAACAGCAATCCTTCAATAGTATCTCTTGCAAATTTCACATTTGTGACATTTGATAATTTGAAATCAGTCAAGTAGTGAGATAGAAAATTTTGAGTAAATAAGGGTTGCATATGTTTTGAGTCTGATTTTAAGTAAATTAAAGCTAACAAGTAACATATATTTAACTCAAATCACAAATGGAAGTTATTAACTTTAGTATATGCTTTTTTTATAAATACTGACTAATAGCTGACTAATTTATAAAATAAAAAACCTCAATCTATTATTAATTAAATAGTTGAGGTTTTTTTCAGTACTCAAGGTGGGAATCGAACCCACACTCCCGAAAGAACTGGATTTTGAATCCAGCGCGTCTACCAATTCCGCCACTTGAGCAATTAAGCGATGCAAAAGTATATCTTTTTTCTTAAAAAACTAGAAAATAGTGCGCATTTTTTCTGTGATAGACGAAAAAAAACTCTAAATTTGCACCCAATTAAAAATTAACACGGTGTTAAACACTGCAAAACAACATTTTAACCATGCCTAACATACTACCAGATGCAAAGATTTTTTCTATCACGCAAAGTAAAACTTTAGCTGAAAAAATTGCCAAGGCCTATGGAGCATCTTTAGGAAATGTTATTACCTCCAAATATAGCGATGGAGAATTTCAACCTTCGTACGAAGAATCGATAAGGGGGAAGCGAATTTTCATTATAGGATCCACAAATCCAAGTTCAGAGAACTTAATGGAAATGCTGTTGATGTTAGACGCGGCAAAACGTGCTTCTGCTAGACACATTACTGCTGTATTGCCCTATTTTGGTTGGGCCAGACAGGATAGAAAAGACAAGCCTAGAGTTCCCATTGCTGCAAAGTTGGTAGCCAAGATGTTGGAAGCTGCCGGAGCTACCCGTATCATAACAATGGATTTGCATGCAGATCAAATACAAGGTTTCTTTGAGAAACCAGTGGATCATCTATTTGCCTCAACAGTATTTTTACCATACTTGAAAAGTCTTGGACTGGACAACTTGACCATTGCTTCACCAGATATGGGAGGATCCAAAAGAGCTTACGCATATTCCAAGGCTTTGGAAAGCGATGTCGTTATCTGTTACAAGCAAAGAGCAAAGGCCAATGTAATTTCCCATATGGAATTGATTGGAGATGTCACAGGGAAGAACGTTGTTTTGGTAGACGACATGGTAGACACTGCTGGAACGCTGACAAAAGCAGCAGACCTAATGATGGAACGCGGAGCACTTAGCGTAAGAGCAATTTGTACTCACCCTATTTTATCCGGAAGTGCTTACGAAAGACTTGAAAATTCAAAATTGGAAGAATTGATCGTAACCGATTCAATTTCTTTACAACAAGAAAGCAAAAAAATAAAAGTATTGAGTTGTGCAAATTTATTTGCCGAAGTGATGCACAATGTACACCACAACAAATCAATAAGTTCAAAATTTTTAATGTAATTAACAATTAAATATAAATAACAAAAATGAAATCGATTACAATCAACGGATCTCAAAGAGAAAGCGTGGGCAGAAAAGCAACAAAAGCCTTACGTAATGCTGGTCAGGTTCCTTGCGTATTATACGGAGGAGACAAGTCAGTACATTTCTCAGCAGCTGAATTAGCATTCTCTAAATTGGTCTACACACCTAATGCGCATACAGTTGTAATTGCTTTGGAAAACGGTGATACTTACAACGCCATTTTGCAAGACATTCAATTTCACCCGGTAACTGACAGAATTCTACACATAGACTTCTATCAATTGTTTGATGACAAGGAAATCTCCATGGACATCCCTGTATCTTTTGTTGGAAACTCGAAAGGTGTTAGAAACGGTGGTGTTTTACGTAAAAACAAGCGTAGCCTGAGAATTAAAGCCTTGCCAGGGAACTTGCCTGACTTTATCGAAGCTGACATCACAGAGCTTAAAATTGGAAGCAAGCTGTACATTACGACCTTGGAAAATGAAGCATACAAGTTCATGCACCCAGACAATACTGTCGTATGTCTAGTAAAACGTTCTAGAACATCTGTAAATGATGATGTAGACGAGGATGATGAAGACGATGCTACAAATGAAGGGGATGCTCCAGCAGCAGCAGAATAAGCATTTTAAATCTCTTTAAATAAAAAAGCATTCTGAATTTACAGAATGCTTTTTTATTTTTACAAAAGAAAAAGCTTCTATGTTTAAATGCATCATTGATTTTTTCACCAAAAGAAAAACTTCATTCACGATAGAAGAACAAGATCCCATGAAAAAATTTCTCATTGTCGGTTTAGGAAACATCGGCCCTAAATACGAAAACACACGTCATAACATTGGATTTAAAATATTGGATTTTTTTGCAAGGCAAGAAAGCCTCATATTTGAAACACAAAAGCTCGGAGATGTATGCACATACAAATTAAAAGGCAGAACCTTTATCTTTCTCAAGCCTAGCACCTATATGAATTTAAGTGGCAAGGCCATATCGTATTGGTTGACCAAGGAAAAGGTTCCCATGGAAAATCTACTGGTAATCACCGACGACCTAAACCTTCCCTTTGGAAGTCTTCGCATAAAGACCAAAGGAAGCGATGGTGGTCACAATGGCTTAAAAGACACGCAACATACGCTCAACACGACAAAATACAATCGTTTTAGATTTGGCATAAGCGATGCTTTTAGCAAAGGAAAACAAGTGGATTATGTTTTAGGTGAATGGAGTCTGGAAGAAGAGGAAAAACTTGCGGAAAGATTGGAAAAAAGCACAGAAATAATCAAGTCTTTTGGCTTGGCAGGAATAAACAACACGATGAATGCCTTTAATGGCAAATAGAAAAGGAGAGCCAATGGCCCTCCTTTTTTATCGCGTTTTAAGAATCGCATTGTAGATTACTCCACAATGATCTTTTTGCTTTGAGTCTTAACGCCATCAGATACATTTAAGATATACATACCTGCTTGCACCGTACTCAAGTTGACCGTCTCATTGAAATTAGGCGAGCTATCGTATCTTTTTTCAAAGACACTTCTACCTCTAATGTCGTAAACGGACATTTGAATGTCATTCGGTGATGTCGTATTCAACTTCACGTTGAACTCTCCATTGTTTGGATTTGGATACACTACGAAACCTGATATTGAATCGTTGAATTCATCATCAACGGACAAGGTTCCTTGTGCACATATGTCAAGAGTAAAACTATTGAAAGTCCCACCATCTTCCGCAGCAAACGTATCTACGATAGTCAATATCCAATCGCCACCAGACGATTCACCATATAGTGTAGACAAATCTCCTTCTGGCACATAACTACCTGTAAAAGGCGCAGTACCTCCGGTAATTGGCCCTCCTGTCGATTCTTGATCGAAAACGGTATCGGTGTAGTTGTCATCACTTCCTCCATTTCCAGATGTCAAGTCTATGACAGTTCCTGCTGGGCTCGTCAAGGTGATGTCCAAGTCGGCAACCCAAGTATGATCTATGTTTATCGTAACGTTGACATCCGTCACAGAGAAGTTCGGACCTACATTAATTGTAGATACGACCGTATTTCCTGCTCCTGAAGCCGAAATATCTTGAGAAACATCATCTGTATATGTAGCACACGTCAATTGAGCCGTTGTAAAGCTATACGTAGACGATGGTGTAGCCGTGGCACATTGGTTGGAAGCCGTCACTCTCCAATAGTATTGCGTATTAGGCATCAACAAGGTAGTGGCATAGGATGCCGTTTGTACCGTTGCCGACTCCACTATGGTTGCAAACCCTGAATCGCTCGCCACCTCAACTAGGTAGTCTCCTGCATTTGCATCTGCATTCCAAGTCAATGTCGTACTCGCTGGAACACCAGTTGCTCCATCCGTAGGCGTCGCCAAAGTCGTTGCCCCGATCGTTCCGTTGAACACATTCAAGGTGACATCAACCGTTTTCGTTATTGCTCCGGATACTCCTTGTATCACAAATGGGTAACTTCCTGATGCCAAACTCCCCGTTCCTGAAACCGTTACCGTAAAAGCCGTACCATCTGCCGATGCCGATGTCGGGTTTATCACTGCCGATGCTCCTGCTGGCAATCCTGTGGTCGAAAAGTTCGTCGTGTCCGAAAACCCTGAAAACGTGTTGTACACACAATTGTAAACCGCATCGTCTGGCGTACACACATCTACCGTAGGGTTGGATACCGATATAACGAATTCCGATTCCTGTATCGTAAAATTGGTGGAGTTAACCGCATAGAATATGTTGTTGTCCCCTTCCACGATGACTCTCACCATGGACGAAACTGCACCCGATGGCACCGTTATGTCATGTGACCCATCGTTTGGCACTGCCGTAGCCAATGTGAATGGAAAGGTCTGACCGCCATCCGTGGATAGGATGATGTTTACATTTGCTGTGTTTACCGCTCCTGCATTCGTCCCTGCCACATCCCAAGTCACAGTCTGTGTTGAGCCTGCATCCCAAGTCTCGTTGGTAGTCTGCGACGTCACTGCAAATGGTCCAGATGCACCATCCACCGTCACCAACATCTGATCGAAATCAGTTTGTGGTGTTTGTCCTACTCCTCCTGCTTCCGATCTGTCTCTTACCGTCAAGGCAAAGTTCAATGACCTTGCTACCGTGGATACCGTTTCCCAAGACGTGTTTGCTACCGTCTCCACAGGATTCGATTCCGTCAACTGTCCATTCAATACACGACTCAATATCGGCATGTACCTGTTTGGGCTCGTACTTGGTGGTCTGGATCTCCAAACCGCACCAGTCGCCTTTGTTGGTCCAAAGGTTCCATTGGTGGTCACTCCATCATCTATTTGTTCCCATGTATATGTCAAAGTATCTCCCCCATCTGGATCCGTTGCCGAAGCCTTTAGAATGAATGCCGTCCCCATTGGTATGGTATAGTCGCTTCCTGCATCTGCTACTGGTGGCGCATTTGTTATCGCCGTTGTCACTGCACAGTTGTTCGGAGCCGATCCCACATTGTTCAATATTTGGTTTATGCTATGATAGTGAAAGTAAGGGTCACTGTGATCCTGTACGTCGTTACCGCCTGTTATTCCTGCATACCCCATGATGGTCGTTCCACTTCCTGGCTCTGCATTGACGCCAGTCCCTTCAGAACTGTGGGAAAATGTATGGTTTGCCCCCATTTGGTGTCCTATCTCGTGCGGTACGTAGTCTATGTCGAAGAAGTCCGCCATGTAAGGTCCGCCATCGTTATCCGTAAACGGGTGTGAAGAAAAACCACTTCCCTTTCCACTGGCACATACGCAACCTATGCATCCTGCATTTCCATTACCATTAGGTGTCGAGTAGTGCAACAAGTGTCCTATGTCGTAATCCGATTCTCCCACGGTCGCCGTCAAGTTCGTTTGCAAATCGCCATTCAAGTCCGTCCCATAGGGATCTGTTCCCGAATATATCAAATCCAATGCTGGATCGTCTACCGTATCCACCAATACGAAGGTAATGGCCATGTCCACTTCAAAAACCTCGTTGTTCCTATCCAATGTCGATACCATCTGTGCAAAGGCATCTGCTTGCGCATCTCCATTTCCTGCATTCCCATCATCCCAAAAACCGGTATATTCCGAAGTTACTGAAACTGCTATTCTAAAGGTTCTCAACAATTGATCGTTTGCATCTCTCGCAATTAACTCCGTTCCCTCTCTTTTTGAGACTTCGTCCATGGTAGAGCATATGAAATCCTCAGTAGAGTCTGGTCTAGCCCCTCTATTGTAAATCAAATACTGCCCATTGGACACCTTTGTTACCGGTTGTACGAAGACCACGTCTTTTCCTGGAGTCGACATCATACCCTTCAAGCCCAATGGCGTTATGCTGAATCGCATTCTGGTTCCAGACCCATCTGTCCTAGATCCCAAATATGTCTTTATCTCGGGATGGTGCGTAGCTCCATACTCCGGATCCGAAAACACCGAAGTCTCCACCACGAGGTACTCCGCCATTTTTCCATTTGCATCAGGAAAACTGACGATGGTGTTGGATTTACCATTGGATTGGCTGCGTAAGGGCGCTCCCACCAATTGTTGTTTCAATGCTTCCAGATTCAATTGAAAAACCTCATAGTTCTTCTCATCCAGCTTCTCCAAAGAAACACCTTGTGTTCCATTTTTGAATGTACTTGACGACCAATAGCCTTCTTGGGCTGAAAGTGAGCCCATAGACATTGAAAGTATTAACACAAGTACACAATGTAGTTTTGTTTTCATATATACATTTATTTAAATTCACTCAAATTTAGCATTTATTTTCATTTATTCTCATAAAAAAAACCTCCAATCAACAGGAAAACCAAACTTTTTATCGATAAAACACCGATTAAGCAATACTTTAACACTTTATTTGAATCCTATTAAATTTGTAGGAATACTCTATCGTTTAAAAGATACCCCTCTAGAAAACAACATGGAGAGTTCTATTCGGATTGGATATTGACAATCAATAGAAAAGGGAAGCCGACGGCCTCCCTTTTCATATTGTATTTAAAGAATTATGGATATACTTAGTCTACGATAATCTTTTTGCTTTGAGTCTTAATGCCATCAGACACCTTTAAAATGTACATACCAGATTGCACCGTACTCAAGTTGACCGTCTCATTGAAATTAGGCGAGCTATCGTATCTTTTTTCAAAGACACTTCTACCTCTAATGTCGTAAACGGACATTTGAATGTCATTCGGTGATGTCGTATTCAACTTCACGTTGAACTCTCCATTGTTTGGATTTGGATACACTACGAAATCTGAGATTGAATTGTCGAATTCATCAACGGACAAAGAACCTTGTACACAAAGGTACAAGTCAAATCTGTTGAACGTACCTCCATCTTGATTTGCATCATCCACAATTGTCAATACCCAATCACCTCCAGACGATTCACCATATATGGTAGACAAATCTCCTTCTGGCACAAAACTACCTGTAAAAGGCGCAGTACCTCCGGTAATTGGTCCTCCTGTCGATTCTTGATCGAAAACAGTATCGGTGTAGTTGTCTCCACTACTTCCATTGTCTGACGTAAGGTCTATGACAGTTCCTGCCGGGCTCGTCAAGGTGATGTCCAAGTCGGCAACCCAAGTATGATCTATGTTTATCGTAACGTTGACATCCGTCACAGAGAAGTTCGGACCTACATTAATTGTAGATACGACCGTATTTCCTGCTCCTGAAGCCGAAATATCTTGAGAAACATCATCTGTATATGTAGCACACGTCAATTGAGCCGTTGTAAAGCTATACGTAGACGATGGTGTAGCCGTGGCACATTGGTTGGAAGCCGTCACTCTCCAATAGTATTGCGTATTAGGCATCAACAAGGTAGTGGCATAGGATGCCGTTTGTACCGTTGCCGACTCCACTATGGTTGCAAACCCTGAATCGCTCGCCACCTCAACTAGGTAGTCTCCTGCATTTGCATCTGCATTCCAAGTCAATGTCGTACTCGCTGGAACACCAGTTGCTCCATCCGTAGGCGTCGCCAAAGTCGTTGCCCCGATCGTTCCGTTGAACACATTCAAGGTGACATCAACCGTTTTCGTTATTGCTCCGGATACTCCTTGTATCACAAATGGGTAACTTCCTGATGCCAAACTCCCCGTTCCTGAAACCGTTACCGTAAAAGCCGTACCATCTGCCGATGCCGATGTCGGGTTTATCACTGCCGATGCTCCTGCTGGCAATCCTGTGGTCGAAAAGTTCGTCGTGTCCGAAAACCCTGAAAACGTGTTGTACACACAATTGTAAACCGCATCGTCTGGCGTACACACATCTACCGTAGGGTTGGATACCGATATAACGAATTCCGATTCCTGTATCGTAAAATTGGTGGAGTTAACCGCATAGAATATGTTGTTGTCCCCTTCCACGATGACTCTCACCATGGACGAAACTGCACCCGATGGCACCGTTATGTCATGTGACCCATCGTTTGGCACTGCCGTAGCCAATGTGAATGGAAAGGTCTGACCGCCATCCGTGGATAGGATGATGTTTACATTTGCTGTGTTTACCGCTCCTGCATTCGTCCCTGCCACATCCCAAGTCACAGTCTGTGTTGAGCCTGCATCCCAAGTCTCGTTGGTAGTCTGCGACGTCACTGCAAATGGTCCAGATGCACCATCCACCGTCACCAACATCTGATCGAAATCAGTTTGTGGTGTTTGTCCTACTCCTCCTGCTTCCGATCTGTCTCTTACCGTCAAGGCAAAGTTCAATGACCTTGCTACCGTGGATACCGTTTCCCAAGACGTGTTTGCTACCGTCTCCACAGGATTCGATTCCGTCAACTGTCCATTCAATACACGACTCAATATCGGCATGTACCTGTTTGGGCTCGTACTTGGTGGTCTGGATCTCCAAACCGCACCAGTCGCCTTTGTTGGTCCAAAGGTTCCATTGGTGGTCACTCCATCATCTATTTGTTCCCATGTATATGTCAAAGTATCTCCCCCATCTGGATCCGTTGCCGAAGCCTTTAGAATGAATGCCGTCCCCATTGGTATGGTATAGTCGCTTCCTGCATCTGCTACTGGTGGCGCATTTGTTATCGCCGTTGTCACTGCACAGTTGTTCGGAGCCGCCCCTACATTGTTCAATACCTGATCTATGCTATGGTAGTGAAAGTAAGGGTCACTGTGATCCTGTACGTCGTTACCTCCTGTAATTCCTGCATACCCCATGATGGTCGTCCCACTTCCTGGTTCTGCATTGACACCTGTTCCTTCTGAGTTGAAAGACCACGTATGGTTTGCTCCCATTTGGTGTCCTATCTCATGCGGCACGTAATCTATGTCGAAGAAGTCCGCCATGTAAGGTCCTCCGTCGTTATCTGCAAATGTATGAGAAGAAAAACCACTTCCCTTTCCACTGGCACATACGCAACCTATGCATCCCGCATTTCCATTGTTCCCTCCATTATGGAGCAAATGCCCTATGTCGTAATCCGATTCTCCCACGGTCGCCGTCAAGTTCGTTTGCAAATCGCCATTCAAGTCCGTCCCATAGGGATCTGTTCCCGAATACACCAAATCCAAGGCGGGATCGTCTGCCGTGTCTACCAATACGAAAGTAATGGCCATGTCCACTTCAAAGACCTCGTTATTTCTATCCAAAGTCGATATCATTTGTGCAAATGCATCTGCTTGCGCATCTCCATTTGCTGCATTCCCGTCATCCCAAAAACTGGTGTATTCCGATGTTACCGAAAGTGCCAATCTAAAGGTTCTCAACAATTGGTCATCGGCATCTCTTCCAACCAATCCTGTGCCCTCTCTCTTAACGACCTCATCAATTGTAGAACATAGGAAATCCTCCGTGGAATCCGATTTAGATTCCCTATTGTAAACCAAGTACTGCCCATTGGACACCTTTGTTACCGGCTGAATGAACACTACTTCCTCTCCTGGAACTGACATCATTCCCTTCAAGCCCAATGGCGTTATGCTGAATCGCATTCTGGTTCCAGACCCATCTGTCCTAGATCCCAAATATGTCTTTATCTCGGGATGGTGCGTAGCTCCATACTCCGGATCCGAAAACACCGAAGTCTCCACCACGAGGTACTCCGCCATTTTTCCATTTGCATCAGGAAAACTGACGATGGTGTTGGATTTACCATTGGATTGGCTGCGTAAGGGCGCTCCCACCAATTGTTGTTTCAATGCTTCCAGATTCAATTGAAAAACCTCATAGTTCTTCTCATCCAGCTTCTCCAAAGAAACACCTTGTGTTCCATTTTTGAATGTACTTGACGACCAATAGCCTTCTTGGGCTGAAAGTGAGCCCATAGACACTGAAAGTATTAACACAAGTACACAATGTAGTTTTGTTTTCATCTATAACATATTTTTAAATTCAATCAAATTTAACATTTATTTTCATTTTTCCTCATAAAATAGATTTCCAAACAGTAAACAAAGTATATTTTAAATCTATATAATACATATTAATCAATCATTTAACATTCAGGAAAACCCTATCGAATATGGAAGAATACTTTGTTTTTCAGAAATACTCATTTAGAAAACAAAAAAGAGCCCTGTTCGGATTGGATGTGATGAGTGAATGAAAAACAAAAAGGAGGCCCTCTACGAGCCTCCTTCTTATTGTTGATTCTATTCGCAAAGTTTGTTAATTCACCAAGATTTTTCTTGTTTGAGTTCTTGTTCCATCAGAAACCTGTAGTAGGTACATCCCAGATTGAGCCCCATTTAAATTAACGACCTCATTAAAAGCTGGGTTGCTTTCATATACTTTGTCAAATACACGTCTTCCTCTAATGTCGAAAACAGAAATTTCAATGTTCTTGGCAGAAGATCCATCCAATACCACATTGAATTCGCCATTGTTTGGGTTTGGGTATATTGTCAATGTCGTAGAAGAATTAAACTCATCTACCGAAAGTAGCGGTGTGACATTTACCGTATAGTCCTCGACTTCTGCATCATGGCTATTTTCACAAGAAGATGCGGCTGATTGATATTTCGTAGTAACTCTCATTATCGTGTTTCCTGGAATGGCATCGTTGGGAACGGTAATGGTCAATGGTGAATTTCCTGATGGGCCATCCGCCGTATTGGTCGCACTACCCAAATCATAAGCTTCATTGGAATCGAAAATGCAATTCTGATTCCAATCTATCCATACCATGCTAGCACATGTGTAGTTACCATCTGTATTCATGTTCACTGTAATGGGATAATCCATTCCTTGTGTCACGTCTGTGGAAATTGAAGTGTAATCACTATACCCCGATGGCTTTCCAGAAGCATTGTCTATGTCTCCAAATTGCACCAAGGTGGTACTTGTTGCATATTGAGTCGTTCCAACTGAATCACATACCCCATCAACCACCGTCAATGTGACATCCACGGTTTTAGTTTCTGACGCCGAAGTTCCGGTAATGGTTATCGTGTAATCTCCAACTGCAGCGCCTGTTAATCCCGTAACATCCAAAACAGTCGTGCCGTCTGCATCCAGAGTAGCTGGTGTAAATGCAACCGATGAACCTGCTGGATTTCCTGTAGCGCTAAACGTCGTGGTCTCAGAGAATCCATTGACGGTGAAGAAATCAAAATCATAGGAAACCGCATCGATGTTACATGCACTACGCACTCCATCAGAATTATTCAAAGCAAATGAAGGGGCACTCGAGATGGGAAACACACCAGACAACGCGTAAAAGATGTTATCTGCTGCTTCAACCAATATTCTTGCATTGTTCATATCTGCTATGGATGGCACGGTAATCGATTCCGATCCGTCATTGGCTGTGGATGAAGCCAACGTTGTAGGAAAAGTCAAGCCTCCGTCCTCAGAAAATTTGATGTTTACAGTTTGACAGTTGATGCTGGCATTATTTGTGTTACCTACATTCCACATCACTGTTTGCGTGCTTCCCGATCCCCATGCTGGCGGAGTCGTAACTGTAAAAGGCGTAGAATCTTCAACTGTAACAGTCATTAAATCGGCATGTGTTTGCCCAATTCCATTAGCAAATCCACTGCCATTGTCTCTAACGATAAAAGAGAAATTCATAACTCGTGCCACTGCTGGCGTAACTTCCCAGGTAGGTGTTAAGTTTCCTGCTACCACATCGCTATAAGTAGGCATATACCTATCAGGAGAATCAGACGGAGCAATGGCACGGTACATTGGACCTGTAGTCCAATTGTCCTGTGGAGCACCATTCGTTGGAGCTTGAGCTGGGTCGTTAGGACTCCAGTTATAGGTCAATGATGCCATCCCATCCGGATCCGTAGCTGTTCCCTTTAGAATAAAAGCTGTACTTGGGGGGATTGAATAGTCATTTCCTGCATTTGCAACAGGTGGCTGATTTGTCAATGCCATTTGAGCACCACAATCGCTAGTTCCCCCTGGTTGAATGTTAGCAGATATGTCACGTATGTTCACGTAATTAAAATGTGCATCACTGTTAGGTTGAACATTCGTAGCACAAATCCCGGCATACCCCATAATGGAACTTCCAGATGCTGGTTCTACTTCAGTGGTACCATTTCCAGACCTACTACAAGTATTCATAGTATGCCATCCATCAAATTGATGTCCCATTTCATGGGCCACATAATCAATGTCAAAAGGATCACCAGTTGGGTCGGCCCTTCCCGTATAGCCTCTACCTTTCATATTCCCCGTATAAGGAGCAGATCCATCTAGACATACACAACCTAGACATCCAGCACTTCCTCCACCGGATGTATTAAAGTTATGACCAATGTCATATAGACTTTCATCATTCAAAGTAGTAGTTATGACTTCTTGGGTTTTGGTATTAAATTCCCCTGACCAAGGATCTGTAGCTGCATCATAATAAATTAATTCATCATTTCTATCGATAAAAATCAATGTAATTGCCAAATCACGCTCATAGACTTCATTGACACGATTTACAGTAATCGCCATTTGAGCTTGAATATTCGCTTTTTTTTCAGCATCTGTGCCCGTTCCCGCAAATAAAGCCCCATATTCTCCGTTGCAAGATTGAGCCAATCTGTAGGTACGAAGCTTCATATCATCGGTATCTGCTCTTTGACTGGAAACCTCCTCTTTTAAAGATCTCAACTCAACGCCATCGTCTGTCAAGCATTCAAAACCTTGTAAGTCCTGCCCCAAAGAACTTCTTTCATATACAATGTAAAAGTCTCCTTCTAACGTATAAGGGTCTATGTAGTAAGCGCCTCTTTTACCGGACAATGACATAGTATGCAACCCAAATTGAGTAATGCTAAATCGCATTGTTGCTGTTGGATCGTCAATACCAGTTGCCTTGTATGTTTTAATCATTGGCATTCTCTCTGCTAATTCCGATTCCAATATTGGTGATTCGGATACTGCAAACCTTTCCAATTTACCATTTGCATCCGGGAAAGAAACTACAACATTTGATTTTCCTGCGTTCGCGCCTCTCAATGGTGCATTTTGAATTGCTCCTTTAAACTCTTCTAGATTCAGATTAAAAATCTGATAATCGCTAGGGAAAGAAGCTCTGTGTACTTTTTCAAACCCCTTGGTCCTTTCTTTCGAAGATTTCGACCAATAGTTTTCCTGTGCCGAAATTGAACTTGCCAACAACAAAAATGTCAGCATGCATATGCAATGTAATTTTGTCCTCATAATTTCTATTTAAAAAATTCGTCCTAAAATTAGCAATTCTTTTAGAATCACATAGAAAAACACGACATAAAATCACCTATTCCTCAATATTTTAACAATAAAAACTAAAAACATAGACCTTTTACAAATAAAACTTAATCTACGGATTTAATGGGAAATAGTACTTGTTTGACAATGAACAATAATATTAAAGCAATTGAAGTTATTTCAATTGGCTTTTTTACATTTGTAACTTAATATTGCTTTTTTGAAACCGAAACAAAACAAAAATACTGTAGTTACCATTGGAACTTTTGATGGTGTCCACATTGGGCATCAAAAAATAATACAACGCATGCTAACTGTTGGAAAAGAGAAAGATTTAACTCCTGCCATCTTGACTTTTTTTCCACATCCTAGAATGGTTCTACAAAAGGATGCAAACATAAAACTCATCAACACCATAGATGAGAAAAAAGACATTCTCAACGCGTTGGGAATAAAAACTCTAATAATAAAAAGGTTTACGCAAGAGTTCTCAAGATTGACTGCAGAAGAATTTGTTCAAAGAATTTTGGTGAATGAACTACGAGCCAAGCACGTCATCATTGGTTACGACCATCGTTTTGGAAGGAATAGGGCTGCAGACATTGAAGATTTGAAAGCGTTCGGAAAAACATATGGTTTTGAGGTTGAAGAAATAACCGCCCAAGACATCAATGACGTGGCTGTAAGTTCGACAAAAATCAGAAATGCACTATTTGAGGGAGACATAGCAATAGCAAATCGTTATTTGGGCTACAACTTCAATCTTACTGGAGAAGTCGTAAAAGGAAAAGGCCTAGGTCGTACCATCGACTTTCCAACAGCCAACTTGAACATCTCGGAGGATTACAAGCTCATCCCAAAACAAGGAGTCTACATTATAAAGTCTAAGTACAAGGACAAAAGCTACTTTGGAATGATGAACATAGGAACCAATCCAACCGTTAATGGTGAAAAGCAAAGCGTTGAAATCCATTTCTTAGATTTGAACACCTCTCTATATGGAGAGCATTTGGACATTCAAGTCTTGAAGCGTATTCGCGATGAACGAAAATTCGAATCTATCGAAGCTTTGAAAAGACAATTGTATCTGGATAGACAAGATGCCTTAAGATATATAATAGACAATGTTTAGTTCATATTTATTCAAACACATAGACAATAGTGCATTAATAGTCTTTAGAGTTATTTTTGGGTTACTTTGTTTTTTAGAATCCGTAGGTGCCATTTTTACTGGATGGATAACACGTACGATGGTAGATCCAAAGTTCACGTTTACATTTATAGGTTTCGAATGGTTACAGCCTCTTCCAGATAATTGGATGTATGTCTATTATGCCTTCATGGGTGTTTTTGGTTTGCTCATAATGATGGGTTACAAATACAGAATTAGTATGATTGCATTTACCATCATGTGGTCTTGTACCTACTTCATGCAAAAGGCATCATACAACAATCACTACTATCTATTGATTCTTTTGAGTGCTATCATGGTTTTTCAACCAGCCAACAAATATGCTTCCGTGGATGCGAAGTTGAATCCCAACATAGAAAGCAACTCCATGCCCAATTGGTGTAGATTGGTTTTTGTCTTTCAACTACTCATACTATACACCTATGCTTCCATTGCAAAAATGTATCCTGATTGGATTGACCTCACCGTTCCGAGACTATTGATGGCAGGTAAAATAAACTACCCAATCATTGGAACTTTTTTACAAAATGACTTCATCCCCTATCTCATTGCCTATGGTGGCATTTTGTTTGATGGACTGATAATTCCTCTTTTACTATACAAACGCACAAGAAAATATGCGTTTTTCGCCTCCATATTCTTTCATTTGTTCAATGCGATCGTTTTTCAGGTTGGAATCTTTCCTTTTTTATCATTGGCTTTTTCATTGTTCTTTTTTGATCCTAGGACGATCAAAAACATCTTTTTGAAGAAAAAAGACTTCCATGATACAGCAGAAGTGACAACTCCAAGCTACAAAACACCATTGTTGTTGGTTCTAAGCATTTACTTCATTGTTCAAATTGCATTGCCTCTACGTCATCACATCTTCGAAGACGATGTCCTCTTTACGGAAGAGGGACATAGGCTATCCTGGAGAATGATGTTACGATCCAAACAAGGTGTTGCCTCTTACAAGATTGTCGACAAGAAAACCAAGGAAACACAAAACATCAACTTGGATCACTACCTCTCTGCCAAACAAAAACGCATGGTAAGCACCAAACCAGACGTAATTTGGCAATTTGCACAGCATTTGAAACAGGATTTCAAAGAAAAAGGACAGGATATCTCCGTCTTTGTGGATTGCCAAATAAGTGTGAATGGAAGGCCTTTTCAAAAGCTTGTGGATCCCAACGTGGATTTAGCTGATGTAAAATGGTCTCATTTTAAACATAGCAATTGGTTACTCCCATCAAAATAGGCTATCAATTTATTTCTTACATCCTAAAAACTTACTACTTTTACACCTTTAAAAGTAAAAATCATGATTTGCGTCAAGCAGCAACCCTGCTTTAACGGCTTGATCTGATTGAGAATTCCTAAACAAAAGAATATGTTACAAGTACCATTTATTAGAGAAAACAAAGACCTCGTAATCGAACGACTGGCAAAACGAAACATCGATGCCACGCAAATGATCAACGATGCCATTGTTTTAGATGAAGAGCGTCGCGCCTTACAAGCCGAATTGGACAACTCCTTATCCGAATCTAATACCATATCCAAGGAAATTGGTATTCTGTACAAATCGGGGGAAGCTCAAAAAGCAACTCTTTTAAAAGAAAAGACTAGTCTTCTGAAGACGACCATCGAAACCTTGAAGGTGGACTTGAAGACCAAAGCAGAAGCTTTGAATCAATTGCTATACAAAATCCCAAATGTACCAAATGCAATTGTTCCCAAAGGCAATACGGATGAAGACAATGAAGAGACTTTTCGAGAAGGAGATGTTCCTGTGTTACATGAAGGTGCATTGCCTCACTGGGAATTGGCTAAAAAATACGACATCATAGATTTCGACTTGGGAAATAAGATAGCGGGAGCTGGTTTTCCCGTATACAAAGGTAAAGGGGCGCGTTTACAACGTGCTTTGATTGCTTACTTTCTAGACAAGAATACTGCAGCTGGTTACACTGAGTATCAATTGCCTCATTTGGTAAACGAAGCTTCTGGTTTTGGAACTGGACAATTGCCAGATAAAGAAGGGCAAATGTATCACGTCACCGAAGACAATCTATACTTGATACCTACTGCCGAAGTTCCTGGTACCAACATTTTTAGAGACGTCGTATTGAACGAAAATGAACTTCCAATAGGAATTACTGGTTACACGCCTTGCTTCAGAAGAGAAGCGGGAAGCTATGGTGCCCATGTAAGAGGATTAAACAGGCTACATCAGTTTGACAAAGTCGAAATTTTGCGTGTGGAGCACCCTTCAAAATCTTATGAGGCCCTAGACGGCATGGTTGCACACGTAAAAGAAATAATGAAGGAATTGAAACTGCCTTATAGGATATTGCGTCTATGTGGCGGAGATCTTGGTTTCACATCTGCCTTGACCTATGATTTCGAACTATTTTCCACTGCTCAAGATCGCTGGTTGGAAATTTCTTCCATCTCAAATTTTGAGACGTTTCAAGCCAATCGTTTGAAATTGCGTTTTAAAAACAGCAATGGCAAAAACGAATTGGCACACACCTTGAACGGAAGTTCTTTGGCCCTACCTCGCGTTTTAGCAGGAATTTTAGAGAACTACCAGACAGAAGAAGGCATTGTGATTCCTGATGTACTTGTGCCATATACTGGTTTTAAAATGATAGATTAACGAATTAAAAAAGTAAACTTTCCATACATTTTATCGTTTAAGTGTTAATTTTTACCGTTGTTCAACGATTTTTTGAAATTAAGTTTGGTTTGTTAGGTTATTTTTATCAAATTTAGAATTCCCAAAACTCCCTGAACAAATGAAAAACATCAAACGCTTATTCCTACTTGTTGCCTTAATAGTCATAGCAGCAAAAGTATTTTCATCAGATTTCAAAAAAGTGAACAACCAAAAGAATAGTGAAATGACAATAGTAAACAACTAGAGTTTGAGTCTATTTTTATTGGTTTTGTTAAATCCTTAATAAATGCAAAAAACTGACAACCTTCAGGTTTTTGCATTTATTTCACAATATCTGGATCATACTTTTGTTATATTTACAAAAAGTTAATGTTGTTATGCGATTCTTAATTGTCCTCCTTCTTTTCTCTACCATGTGCACGTTTGCCCAAGACGATATAGTTGCTAGAGAGTATTTTAAAAATGGGGAGTTTGAAAAAGCATTGATATCATACAGAAATCTGGTTGAAAAGAACAAGAACAACCCCAGTTACATCATCCAGTTGATAAAGACACATCAACAATTGGAACAATTCCAGGAAGCAAAAACCTTGATTGAAGAACAACTGTCCAAAAGAAATTACAGTCCGCTTTTAATTGAGTTGGGATACAATTATTCACTTCAAAATGACACGATCAATTCCAAGCTAAATTACGACAAAGCCATTAAATCCATAGAAGACAATGCCAATTATGCCTATGCAATAGGACGAAGGTTCGAGAGCCTTTCCCTATTGGATCAAGCCATTGAAACTTATGAGAAAGCAATGTCATTGAAACCAGATCTCAATTTCAACATGCAATTGGCTCGCATCTATGGAGAACAAGGGGACATTGAAAAAATGTTCAATAGCTACATAAATTTTTCCGAGATAAACCTATCATACATCAACAACATAAAACGAGAGTTCAGCACGTTCATAAGCGAGAACAGTGCAAATGAAAACAACATAATCCTAAAAAGGATTCTATTGAAGAAAATACAGACCCATCCAAACCTCCTTTGGAACGAAATGCTCAGTTGGCTATTCATTCAACAAAAAGACTACAAAAAGGCATTCATTCAAGAAAAAGCCATATACAAGAGAGAGCTAGCTACTTTGGACAGGGTTGAGGAGTTGGCAATGATAGCATACAACAACGAAAAATTCGACACTGCAAAAGGCATTTTTCAATTCATCATAGAGAATTCCCAAGACATCGACACCAAGATAGACGCACACTACAATAGCATCAAAATAGAAGTGGAATTGGCTTCCAAGAAGGATTACGATGTCATAAACGACAAATTTTTGAACATCATCAATGAATATGGACAGTATGCCAACACCATCAACATACAGATTGCCCATGCTCATTTCTTGGCTTTCAACCTAGACGATACAGACAAAGCCATTGCGCTTTTAAAGGAAAGCTTGACATTGAATCTTTCAAACTTTCACCTAGCAAAGATAAAACTAGAATTGGGAGACATTCTCGTGCTTGAAGAAAAGTTCAATGAAGCATTAATCTATTACACGCAAATACAGCGTAGTCTAAAAAACAGCACGTTATCCCAAGAAGCAAGATTCAAGGTTGCCAAGACAAGCTACTACAAAGGTGATTTCAAATGGGCTGAGTCTCAACTAAAAATACTAAAGTCCTCCACATCGCAACTAACGGCAAATGATGCTTTGGATTTGAAATTGTTGATTTCCGACAACAAGTTGGACGATTCTCTCCAAGTGGCCTTAAAAAGCTATGCCAAGGCAGATCTATTGGCCTTTCAAAATAAAAAAGACGAAGCCATAGCCATGCTGGGCACCATTCTAGAAAACCATAAAACTGAAGCTATAATTCCGCAAACGCTTTTAAAGCAAGCTCAATTGTTCGAAACCCTTCAAGAATTCGAAAAAGCAAAGGACAACTACGAGAAACTAATCGATAACTACAAAGAAGGCATCCTCATCGACGATGCTCTATTTGCTTTGGCCGAATTGTACTCCGATGAGCTGGCTTTGCCTGAAAAAGCCAAAATGTTGTATGAAACAATATTGTTCAATCATGCGGATAGCATATACTTTGTGGAGGCTCGCAAAAAATTTAGAGCATTGAGAGGTGATGCCATAAATTGAAAGACCAAATGATCATAGCTGAAACAACCAGACTTGTCATTTCAAAGTTCACCTTGGATGACGCACCCTTTTTTTTGAAGTTGACAAACACTCCCAATTGGTTAAAATACATTGGAGAACGCAACATAAAAACACTGAAACAAGCAGAAAATGCCATCAAGGAAGGACATCTTAAAAGTTATGCAAATCATGGTTTTGGATTTTACAAGCTTCAATTGAAAGAAGAGAATCTAAAATCCATAGGGACTTGTGGACTCATAAAACGAGATAACTTGGATGATGTGGACATAGGTTTTGCCATGCTACCGGATTATGAACGTAAAGGTTACGGCTATGAATCCTCCTTAAAAATCATAGAACTGGCCAAGGACTCTTTCAATTTAAAGAAAATTGCAGCAATTACGCTTCCTACCAATAAAAGTTCCATTGCTTTGTTGGAAAAACTAGGCTTGACCTATGAGAAAAAAGTAACCCCGTTTGACAATGGTGAGGAACTCTTGCTGTATGTGAAAAACTTGGAACAACAACAAGGTTCAGTTCAGATCCCTCGATATTGATAAACAAATAGTCTATTTTTGCAAATCAATTGTTTCAAAAGCAAAAAATCACAATTCAAGATGTACATATACAATGTAACGGTCAACATAGATGATAGTGCTCACGACGAATGGTTAAAATGGATAAAGGAACACATTCCACAAGTATTGGCCACTGGTAAGTTCAAAGATGCAAAATTAACCAAGGTACTCATAGAAGAAGAAATGGGAGGACAAACCTACTCCATTCAATACCGTTCCTATTCCCGTGAAGCATTGGATGCGTACTATAGGGAGGATGCCGAAAGACTTAGAACTGATGGGCTGAAGAAATTTGCAGATAAAATGCTAACTTTTAGAACAGAACTGGAAATTATTGATGAATATTCAGTAAATTTCAAATAACTGGTTTTGAAGAAAGAAATCAAGCAGCATTCCACATATGTCATTGAAAATCTGCTTATTGTAGTAACCTGTGTAATTTTCATCTTTACAGATTTGCATGATAGTGGCAGAGTAGGAATGTTTGTTGGTTTGACGATAGCCCAAGTAATCTTGCCTATCCTTGTCTTCAAAACAAAATGGCATACAAAGTTAATGATGATTGTCATCCTTAATGTTATTCCATACAATGCAACAAAATCAATAACGCGAAAACTATATGCTTTGGAAGCACCTGAAGTCTATGTTTCAAATAGAATAGATTTAATTGGCTATGTCTTTTATTTTCTAATTTCGATAATGATAATTGAAATGTGTTTAATACTAGGCTCTAGTCGAATTTTTAATAGAAAAACGAATAACTATGGCTCAGAGACCAAATAACCACCAAGTAAAAGCCAAGAAGTTCTTAGGTCAGCATTTTTTAGAAGATGAAACCATAGCTGAACAAATTGCGGACTCCTTGCTTCTAAAAGATTACAAGACTGTTTTGGAAATAGGTCCAGGAATGGGTGTTTTAACAAAGTACTTGCTAAAAAAACCCATTACGACCTATGTTATAGAAATAGATGCTGAAAGTGTCGAATATTTGCAAAGCAACTATCTAAATCTAACACCAAGAATACTAGAAAAGGATTTTTTAAAGTACGACCTAAGTGAAACCTTCAAAGACGAACCCTTTGCAATAATCGGAAACTTCCCTTATAACATATCTACACAGATCGTGTTCAAAACCTTGGAGTTGCGAGATCAAATTCCAGAATTTTCCGGAATGTTTCAAAAAGAAGTTGCCGAGCGCATCTGTTCCAAGGAAGGTAGTAAAGTATATGGCATCTTGTCGGTTTTAACACAAGCTTTCTACGATGCAGAATATCTATTTACCGTACCTCCTACCGTTTTCAATCCTCCTCCAAGAGTGGAATCTGGAGTTTTAAGACTCACCAGAAAAGCAAATTATAGTTTGCCTTGCGACGAGAAGTTGTTTTTCAAGGTTGTAAAAACAGCTTTTCAACAACGAAGAAAAACACTTCGTAACAGTTTAAAAACATTGAATCTAAGTGATAATTTAAAAGCAAATGGTATCTTTGGCAAACGTCCAGAACAATTAAACGTCTCCCAGTTCATAGAGCTCACCAGTTTTATAGAAAAGGATGCTTTGGACACGGAATAAAATATAATCTAAAATGCTATTTTGTGCATTTCGACTACCAACAACATAAATAAAAGTCGATTTTTATAGTATTTTCAAACTAGTCTTTGGTGGAAGAAAACAACAAAAATATTCAGTTTAAAATAAGTGACGAACTTATTGACAATGTAGAGCAATTGGTAGATTCAAGAAGTGACACAAAAATCCTTGAACTGTTAAATGACTTACACCACGCCGATACCGCTGAAATTTTAGAAGAACTTAAAATTGAGCAAGCTACCTACATCATAAAACTCCTAGATAGCGAAAAAACATCGGAAATCCTGATGGAGCTTGACGATGATGACCGTGAAAAAATCCTTTCGACCCTGTCCGCAAAGGAAATTGCCGAGGAAATCGAAGAATTGGATACGGATGATGCTGCAGACATCATAGCGGAACTCCCGGAGGAAAGACAGGAAGAGGTTATTTCCAAGATTGAAGATGAGGAACACAAGGCAGAAATTCAAGAATTGCTTACCTATGACGAAGATACTGCTGGTGCCTTGATGGCAAAAGAACTTGTCAGTGTCAATGAAAATTGGACGGTAACCCAATGCGTCAAAGAAATGAGGGCGCAAGCTGAAGAAGTTACCAGGGTACATTCCATCTATGTGGTAGATGATGCAGATAGGCTGATAGGGCGTCTATCCTTGAAAGACTTGCTCATGGCATCCCCTAGAGCTCACATTTCCACAGTATACATACCAAAGGTAGACTATGTAAAGGTGGACGAAGCCCCAGATGAAGTCGCCAGAGTCATGCAGAAATATGACTTGGAAGCGATTCCGGTAGTAGATGAAAACAAGACGCTCCTGGGACGCATCACCATAGACGACATCGTAGATGTAATTAAAGAAGAAGCAGAAAAGGACTATCAACTTGCAGCTGGTATCACCCAAGATGTCGAAGCAGATGATAGCATCATAGAACTAACCAGGGCAAGGTTGCCTTGGCTTTTCCTGGGACTTCTTGGAGGCATTGGTGCCTTTTTGATAATGGAAGGCTTTCATGGTGCATTCCAGAAATATGCAGTACTTTTCTTCTTTACGCCATTAATAGCTGCAATGGCAGGTAATGTTGGCGTACAGTCCAGTGCCATCATCGTTCAAGGTCTAGCTAACGACGACGTCAAAGGAAGCATCAACAATCGTTTGATCAAAGAAATGCTATTGGCTGCTTTGAATGGTCTAATACTAGCCTTGTTCCTATTCTTATTTGTTTGGGGTTATACGAAAGAGATTCCCAAAGCATTGGCCATATCTGTATCTTTGATAGTCGTCATCATTGTCGCTGGGCTAATTGGCACCTTTGTCCCGCTATTTTTGGACAAGAAAGGAATTGATCCAGCCATAGCAACCGGCCCCTTCATTACGACTAGCAATGACATCTTCGGCATTTTAATCTACTTTTGGATCGCAAAATTGATTCTAAACATATGATGTAGCCTAAAATCAAGACCATACCAATACTCCAATTAACATTAAACTTTGTAAATTTAAGCCTCAGAACCATAAAATAGGCGTTACAAGTGAAGTCAATAAACATTAAGGAAAAGCATTTAAAATTTACCCAACAATGGCATCCTCATAGAATTGCAACAGTAGACAACATGCAGGTTCTCCTTGCCAAACTGCAAGGCGAGTTCGTTTGGCATAGCCATAAGGAAGAAGATGAATTGTTTCAAGTAATAAAAGGAACTTTATACATGCAATTTAGAGACAGAACCGAAATCGTGAAGGAAGGAGAAATAATTGTGGTCCCAAAAGGGGTGGAACACAATCCAACTACCAAAAACGGAGAAGAGGTACACGTGTTGCTTTTCGAGAAGCAGACTACGGCACACACTGGAGACGTGACACATGAAAAAACTCAAACCGAATATCCTTCCATATAAAAACATTTATCGAGTTGATTATGGTCAAGACCAAATTCAATAATCAAAAAATTACCACTTCCGTGGCAAAAAAACATGAAAATTCTACACTTGGACACCAATCATCCTTTGTTAATAGACCAACTGAACGCCTTGGGTTGCAGCAATGATGAAAATTATACAGCTTCAAAAGAAGACATTGAAAAGATAATTCACAACTATGATGGTTTCATCATAAGGAGCAGATTTAGCATAGATGCGAGTTTTATTGATAAAGCTACTCGCCTAAAGTTCATAGGACGAGTAGGTGCCGGATTGGAAAACATAGATTGTGAACATGCTGAAAAAAAAGGTATAACCCTAATAGCTGCACCAGAAGGGAATCGCAATGCGGTAGGAGAGCATAGCTTGGCAATGTTATTGTCTTTGTTCAACAAATTGAACAAGTCCGACAAGGAGGTTCGTCAAGGTAGATGGCTTAGAGAAGACAATCGAGGAATAGAGTTGGATGGAAAAACCGTTGGTCTGATTGGCTATGGCAACATGGGAAAGGCCTTCGCCAAGAAATTGCGAGGTTTCGATGTTCGAGTCTTGTGCTATGACATAAAACCTGACGTAGGAGATCAAAATGCCGAACAAGTCACTTTGGAAGATTTCCAAAGACATGTGGACGTCGTAAGTTTGCATACGCCTGAAACTCCTTTGACAACTGGTATGATAAACAATGCCTTCATAAATGCATTTCATAGACCCTTTTGGTTCATAAATACAGCTCGTGGCAAAAGTACCATAACAGCAGACTTGGTGAATGCTCTAAAGTCTGGCAAGATCCTAGGGGCTGGATTAGATGTCTTGGAGTATGAAAAGTCGTCTTTCGAAAACCTATTCACCAACAATGAGATACCAGAAGCCTTTCAATACCTAATACAAGCAGAAAATATCATACTATCCCCACACGTTGCTGGCTGGACTGTGGAAAGCAAGGAAAAATTGGCACAAACCATAGTTGACAAGATCAAAGCAAAATTTTATTAATTTTAAACCATGAAACATTCTTTTCCAGAAAGTCGAAAAGATGTAAACGATTAACCAGATTTTCATTTTTCGGAAAAACAGACATGAAAAAGACAATACTTGTTTTTAGCGCTCTCATCTTAGCCATATTCTTGCTCTTTAAATTTAGCAAACACGCATTGATTTCCAACAATTTGAAAACTGAAATCGTAATTGCCATAATCGCCATAATCTTCTTTTTTATAGGAATCTACATCAATAAAAGAAGTTTGCGGAAACCCGTGAATGTTTCGACAACCATAAACCACGATAAAATCGAAGAGCTAGACATAAGCAAACGCGAATACGAAGTGCTTCAAAACATTTCAGAAGGTTTATCCAACAAAGAAATAGCCGACAAGTTGTTCCTCTCTGAAAGCACCATAAAAACACATGTTTCCAACATATTGGTAAAGTTGAATGCTAAACGGCGTACACAAGCCGTTCAAATAGCAAAAACGCTTCAAATCATCTAAAAACCTTATTTTCATACAAAAGTACGAGTGTTTTGGTACTTTAGTATGAGTCCATCTTTAGAGCTATGCCATACTTTTGGATAACTAACAAAAACAACATTCTTTATGAAAAGTACAGTTTTAAAATATGGTTTCTACGGACTACTTGCAGGTTTTGTCATTTTTATGTTGCACCTCACCTTGGGCATAGACAACTTGGACTATTCAACAAACGAAATTTTGGGATATGTTTCCATATTCCTTTCGTTGTCTTTTATTTTCTTTGGCATAAAACACTATAGACCTGAGTTCGATTGTTAAAACAGGCAAATTTGGTTTGTATTTTGGGTTTGAAAT